>JANOMD010000158.1:0-1826 GCA_031420135.1 Rhodoferax sp.
CGCCAAAGCCCGCGCGCTCGAGCAAGTGGGCAGCACGCTCCTGGCTCCAGTCGCCCGCAGCAATGGGCTGAAGGTCGCCCTGCCAATGGGCGGGTGCGGCCTGCGCGCTCAAGGCGGCGATGCACAGTGCGAGTATGGCGAGAACTTGGGTGTAACGGTTCGTCTTGGGATAGCGTGTCATGGCGTCAGTCTCCAGTTAATTGACTTTACCAGCCCGGTCAAACGCCACCATCTGCGGCGTCAGCAGTCCGTTCCCGCCCGGTCGCTGGGGGTGAGGAAGACGGTTTCGACTTCGGGCATCAGGGTGCGGTTCATGCCGGCGAGCTGGAATTCGTAGTCAAAGTCGGTCACGGCGCGCACCGGCGATCTCGAACACATCGAGGCAGTAGGGGTCTGCTGCCGAAGTGCTCGCCTCACGCCTGCAAAAAGTCCAGCAGGGCGGCTGCCACCTGCGCTGCCGCTTCGCGCTGCGGAAAGTGCCCCACGCCGTTGGTCGAGGATGGCCAGCTTGGTTTCCTTGCGTGCCGGCGCGGAAGAGATCAGCAGCTTGCCGACACTGCTCACGTCGTATTGGCGCTTCCTCTGGGGCAGTGACTGCAGCATGATGTAGTGCGTGGGCACCAACGAGGTGAACGTCACCCGGTCCTGGGCCAGCGTGGCCAGCAGCGCCTCGGGGTCGAAGCTGCGCCGGTCGTCCACGACGCAGGTGGCGCCCAGGTGGATGAAGGTTGTGCCGAAATACAAGGAGTTCGCATGGCACAGCGGCATCACCAGGAGGCCGGTGTCGTCGCGTGTGAAGCCCATCTCCAGCGCTGTGGCCAGCGCGACATAGATTTCCATCCACTCAAGACAGTTGTAGGCCAGCACGGCCACGCGGTCGCCCTTGCGCAATCCACGCGCCAGAAGTCCGTCGCCCAGGCGCGAGGCGCGCTCGTCCCACGCTGCGTAGGTCAAGGCCCGCTGTGAGTCGCGCGCGCCGGCCTTGCCGGGCGTGAGGCGGGCGTGGGTGGCCACTGCATCGGAAATAGTCAACAGTTTCGTGATGGAAGAGATCCTTCAGTTAAACTAGATTGAATTCTGAATTCAGAATTCATATAAATGTCGATTTTGGCAGTGTTTGCAAAATGCCGCCCTTCAACCGCTTTTCAATTTGAGGTGTCCCATGCCAGTCCAACCCATCAGCAGGCCCGCCTTGCTCGACGTGGTGGTCACGCCGGAAGCTGCGTTCTCCGCATGAAGCCCTGCTTCAGGCCGTGATCGCTGGCGACGCGAAGACGGCAGAAAAACTGGCGCGTCAGCACATCGAGCAAGCGGCAGACTTCATGATCAAGCGGCTGAGCAGCGGATAACAACGCTGAAATCACCGTGATGACGGCTGGCTTTCGCAGGCCGGGCGCGCAACTGCTACTTCATATCACGGATGATATGAAATTTTCGTCTGAGTCTCACTTTCGGCTAAAATAGGGGTAAAATAGGACTGTAGCTCTAGTATTATATACGTTTATAGCTATTAATAATATAGCAATCAATCTGCGGCGACGCGAGGCTCTATTGGCCCCCTTTTTTCATGACGCACCGGTTTACACCGGGTCGGCCACCAGCAGTTGCGTCAGCAAATTGATATCCGGGACGTTTTCCAGGTCTTGCAACCGGTCGAACAACGCCGGCAGGCGCTGGTGCGGCAGGGCACGCTGGGCGCAGTCTTCGAACTTGTCCCACATTTCATCACGCGTCATGGGCGAGTCGCCGCCGCGGCCAACCAGCTGATCGACGCGCCGCGAAAGCCTGCGCCCGCTGTTGAGCCAGACGATGACCTCGGCGCCCCA
>JANOMD010000159.1:0-3605 GCA_031420135.1 Rhodoferax sp.
CACTGTCCGGGAGCGTTTTGTTGAGCCGATCAGCCTCAAACTTCAAAATTGCCGTCGTTTACCCATAAAAACAGGCTGCAGCCCTCGTCCCATGTGCATAAGCAGCTATTTAAATAATAGTATTGCCGCCGCCGTGGGTGATCCGCTGCGAGTGGACACCACGGGGAATTTCCCTTACGAGCACCGACCTGATGGAGCCGCTCAAATCACAAATTCTTCCAATTGCAAACCGGCCACTGCACCAAAATGCTTGAGGTTGCCAGTGAGCACGGCGTGCCCGTGCTCCAACGCCGTCGCTGCAATCAAGGCATCCGCCATGCCCAGGCCGTGGCTCAGGGTCAGCGCTTCAAGCAAGGCACCGGCACGTGCGGTGATGGCAGGTGTGAGGGGCAGCAACTCCGCACGACGTTGAGCCAGCATTTTCTTGAGTGCTTGCAACTCGACTTTGTTGCGCATGCCTTGCAGTATTTCAAAGTAGCTCACACTGGAAAGAATCAAGGCAGGCAGCTGATCCAGCCGCATTGTCGCTTGAGGGTAGCCGCGCAGATGCCAGATCAGTACATCGGTATCAACCAGTATGCTCATGGCACCTGTCGCGTGCCACCACGGCTGTAGCGTGGCTCGCGCAGTTTGCGCACATAAGCCTGCACATCCGTCATGTCTTCCCGGTCGCGCCAGATTCCAAAGGCTGGATCGTTGGTCTCAAAGGGCGTGGGCTGCCCATCTTCCTCCTCAATGCGCACGCGCACTTGAGCGGACGCCACGAGTGGCAGCTTGGCCCGCCAAGCGAGTGGCAGATCAGCCAAGGGCACGTGTTCAATCACAACAGCATTCATGGCATTGACTCCTTAACCACATGAGACAATGATTTTAGAGGAAGACACAGCGCTGGGCATCACCAGCGGTGGTATCAAGACCGGTATCTTCAAAACTACCGGCATGTTGTTGGGTCATAACACGTCCAAATCGGCTACAAAACCGGCAATTACTGCCGCATACCCATAAAAACAGGCTATAGCCATTGTCCAATATGCATGGACAGCTATCAAATTGATTTCGACTTGCAATGCCCGCCAGGACATTAAAGCGCCGCTTTTACGGCAGCGTGCCTGCGCCGTGACCAGCCCAGCCCCGCCATGCCCAAACCCAAGAGGGCCAGGCTGCCGGGCTCTGGCACGCCGTTGCCCACCGTGGGGGTGGCCACTGTCCAGTCGGCGAAAACCTCTAGGTTGTTGCCACTGGTGTCGAAAGCTGCCGAACCGCCGAACACAAGACTCCCGGTAAAGTCAGGAGGGTTCAAGGCCACTCGTCCACCTTGCACAACAAGCCCCGATGAATTCACCAATGTGGTGCCAGGCGTTTCGATGAAACACAGCGCATCGCCACAGCCAAAAATCTTGTCCGGGTGGTTGCCAAAACCGTTGATGACCTGGGTGAACAGCGCCTGGCTGGCCGCCATGGCGTCGGCAAGCGTATGAAAATCAAAGCTCGCATTCACACAACCGCCAAACAGGCTAATGCAGGTGCCGTCCACAAAGCTGACGTTGTAGGTCACCGCGCCCACGACCACCCCTGTGGCGCCGGTGAGCTGGCCTGAGCCGTTGATCAGCGCTACCGGCACCGCAGCGGCCTGGGTGGCGACGGTGGCAAGGCTCAGGCTGAGAGCGGCAGCGCCCAGCAGGCGGGCGATTGTCGTGGTGGCGGTGGCGGTGATGGGCAGTTTCATGATGTTCCCCGGAGTTGTTCAAAATGTAAGCAATATACAAGCCAGCTCAGCACCGGATTAATATTGTCTTTACAAATCAACGGCTTAGCGGCACCCTCATGCCATGCTGCCCAACTGTAAAATTATTCGACACCTTGCGGGGGTGCAGGCAGGGCTCTATGGGTCACGTTATGGGCCACGATGCCGGGCGCGGCGGGCCGGAGCGCGCCAAGTCGGCCTAGTCTTTGGCCTTAGCCTTGGCCCGGGCCAGCGCCGCTTCCACCACGCTGCGTTTTTTCTCCAAATGCGCTGCGTCTTCCAGGCGCGAAGGGGCGGGCAGGCCGCTGAACACTGCGGCGGGCGATTTTACCTGACTTTTATGCCCCTGGCCCTCGTCAAATATTCGTCTATAGCTCTTTAATTCATAGCTAATTCGGGCGGTGTCGGCCTGCTGTGGCGACCAGGCGGCCCATCCGGTGGCGCTGCCGCTGACCTTGTCAAGCGAAATGCAATCGACCGGGCACACCGGCAGGCACAGCTCGCAGCCGGTGCAATGCGGTTCAATCACCGAGTGCATCATTTTGTGGGTGCCAATGATGGCGTCCACCGGGCAGGCGGCAATGCACAGGGTGCAGCCGATGCACCAGTTTTCATCAATGATGGCGACGGTGCGTGGCCCTTCCAGGCCGTTTTCGGGGTTAAGTGGGGTGGCTGGCTGGCCGGTCAGGGCCGACAGCCTCTGGATGCCCTGCGCACCCCCTGGCGGGCATTGGTTGATGGGCGCTGCTACGTCTTCAATGGCCTGCGCGTAGGCCGCACAGTCAGGGTAGCCGCAGCGCGTGCACTGCGTCTGCGGCAACAGCGCCAGGATTTGCGCTGCCAGGCCTTGCACCATGCTCCCGCCAGATGATCGCTGCTATTTCCGGGACGAACTCTTGGGCGCGGCTTTTGCAGCGGCCCGTGCAGTGACCTTGGCCGGCGCCCTGGCAGGGGTGCCTGCTGTGGCCCTTGCAGGAGCCGTGGCCGATGCCTTGACAGCGACTGTGCCAGCTACTTTAGGCATTGCTTTCGCTGCGGCTTTGGGTTGTGCAGGCGTTGCTACTAACATAGTAGCTGGTTGTGCATATTGGACGGGGGCTTCAGCCGTTTTTCCCTTAAAAACCGCAGAGGAGTGATGGGCCAGGATGAACGACTTCACCTCCGGGTACACCATGTCGCGCCAGCGCTTGCCTGAGAATATGCCGTAGTGCCCTGCTCCCTTGGCTTCCATGTGTTTTTGCAGCGCCTTGGGCACGCCGGTGCAAATCGCATGCACGGCTTCGGTCTGGCCCGAGCCTGAAATATCGTCGAGTTCGCCTTCAACAGAAAACAGCGCCGTGGTCTTGATGTCTTCTGGCCGGACGTGCTCGACCTTGCCGTCAACGCCCTTCACGTCCCAGGTGCCGTTGACCAGCTTGAAATCCTGAAATACGACTTTGATGGTGTCCAGGTAATAGTCGGCATCCATGTCCAGCACGGCGTTGTACTCGTCATAGAACTTGCGGTGCGCCTCGGTGCTGGCGTCGTCGCCCTTGATCAGGTCCTTGAAATAATCGTAGTGGCTGTTGGCGTGGTTGCTGGGGTTCATCGCCACAAAGCCGGAGTGCTGCAGGAAGCCGGGGTAAACGCGCCGACCTACGCCCGCAAAGTTTGTAGGCACGCGGTAGATGACGTTGTTTTCGAACCAGCTGTAGCTCTTCTTCATGGCCAGGTTGTTGACGGCAGTCGGCGATTTGCGCGCGTCAATTGGGCCGCCCATCATGGTCATGCTCAGGGGCGTGGTTTCTCCCCGGCTGGCCATCAGAGAGACGGCGGCCAGTACCGGCACGGTCGGCTGGCAGACGCTGACAACATGGCAGTT
>JANOMD010000160.1:0-11866 GCA_031420135.1 Rhodoferax sp.
CGCGGCATGCAGATCAAGGCGTTTGTGGTGGTCAAGGCCGGTCTGCAAGCGGATCAGGCATTGGTGAAGGCGTTGCAAGACCATGTCAAGTCATCGATTGCGCCGTACAAGTACCCGCGCGAAATCGAATTTGTCAGCAGCCTGCCGCGCACCGAAACCGGCAAACTGCAACGGTTCAGACTCAAACGCCCGGCTTGAACAACTTTCCTGAATAGAATATTTCCATGAAGCATCTACAACCTGCCGGCTGGCTTCCCGCCAAAGGCTACGCGAACGGGATTGCCACACGCGGCACCCAGGTTTTTGTGGGCGGCCAGATTGGCTGGAACGCCCGGCAGCAGTTCGAAACTGACGATTTCATTGCGCAGACAGCGCAGGCCCTGCGCAACATCGTGGCGGTGCTGAACGAAGCCGGTGCCGGCCCACAACACATCGCGCGCATGACCTGGTACATCCTCGACCGGGCCGAGTACGTGAGCCGCCTGAAGGAGATCGGCGCTGTCTACCGCGAAGTCATGGGCCGCCACTTCCCCGCCATGAGTTGTGTGCAAGTGTCGGCCCTGGTTGAAGAACGTGCCAAGGTCGAGATTGAAGTGACGGCGGTGGTGCCAGATTGAATCCAATAAATATCATAGCAAACTATGTATATAATACGAGAGCTATAGGCATATTTAATCTTTTTTTTCGCATTTCGCAGTCATTTTCCGAAATTTTACCTATTTTTACCACAATTGTAGTAAATAAAGCTAAACTTAGCGCATCAACCGCCAGCGGGCCTGACCGTAAACTTCACTGCAATTTTTGCAGCATGTTACCAATCCTTCAACCCATATCTTCACAACTGCGGCGGTACGCCTTCCTTTTGATGGCTGTTGTGACCTTGAGCGGCTGTGCCGACTTTGGCTACCTGCTGCAATCTGTCAATGGCCACCTGGCCCTCATGCGCGCGGCCTCACCGATTGATGATTTACGCGGTGAGGCCCTAACCGCGCCCGCCCTGAAATCCCGACTGGAACTGGCGCAGCGCATGCGTCGCTTCGCCGTGACTGATTTGGGCCTGCCCGACAACGCCAGCTACACCCGTTACGCTGATTTGCAACGGCGTGCCGTGGTGTGGAATGTGGTGGCGGCACCGGCGCTGTCCTTGATGGTCAAGACCTGGTGTTTTCCAGTCACCGGCTGTGTCGGGTACCGGGGCTATTTTGAAGAGGCCGAGGCCCAGGTTTTGGCTGGGGAGCTGCGGGCGCAGGGGCTGGAAGTCAGCGTTTACGGCGTGCCGGCCTATTCGACCTTGGGTTGGCTGAACTGGGCAGGCGGCGACCCAGTGCTGAACACCTTCATCCACTACCCTGAGGGCGAGTTGGCCCGCCTGATTTTTCATGAGCTGGCGCATCAGGTCGCATTTGCCAAAAACGACACAACCTTCAACGAATCATTTGCGACAGCAGTAGAGCGGCTAGGCGGCACGCGGTGGCTGGCCCAGCAAGGTTCGGCCGCTGGCAACGCAGAATTCAATGCCAGCAGCCAGCGCCGCTCGCAGTTTCGTGCCCTCGCGCTCGAAACCAGAAGTGCACTCAAGGCGATTTACCGGGAGCCCGCACCTTATGTTGGTGATAACCATGAAATCGGGACGATGAAGCATGTCGCCTACCAACACTTCCGGCTCCAATACGCGAAACTCAGGGCCCAATGGGTTGCTTCTGCCAACCTCACGCCAGAGGGCGCATTGCGGCAATTGGGCGGCTACGACGCCTGGGTTGCCAATGCCAACAACGCAAGCTTTGGTGCACAAGCGGCGTATGACGATCTGGTGCCGGATTTTGAAAAACTTTTTGAAAACATCGCCCGGCGCCCCGGCTCACCCTGGCAGCAGTTTTATGATGCGGTCAGGCGGATTGCCGCGCTGCCCGCACCCGAGCGGCTGCGGGCATTAAAAAACCCGGCAGATGTCGGCATTCACTGACGGAGAAAAATTTTGGCTGACCTGCATATTCTGCGCATACACAAACTGGGACTGCCTGAGGCGCGCAAAGTCGCGTTTGAATGGGCCGTGCAGGCCGAGCGGGATTTTTCCATGGACTGCTCCTACGAAGAGGGCAAAACCAGCGACGAGGTGGGCTTTTCCCGCTCCGGCGTCAAAGGCTCGCTCGTCGTTACTGCCGACAAATTTGAGCTGAACGCCACCTTGGGGTTTTTGCTCGGTGCTTTCAAGAGTCGCATCGAAGGTGAAATCGTGAAAAATCTGGATGCGCTGCTGGCGCAAAGTTCTTCTGCTCCACCTGCTCCACCTGCTTCATCGGCGGCGGCCAAATCGCCCGCTGCAAAAAAGGCGGCTGTCAAAAAATGACCGACAGTGTGCCGTCGTCAGAAGGTCAAACCACCGGACCCCTGGCAGGCCGGGGCCTCAGCTCAATGTCGCGATCAGGTCGATGTACTGCTGCATGGCGGTTTTGGAGTCGGTGCCCTTCAGGGCATTCCACGCATCCCATTTGGCGCGGCCCACCATGTCGGCAAAGCCCGGTTTTTTCTCGGCGTTGTCACCAATGCCGCCCTGCTTGAAAAGCGCATAGAGCTTGAGCATCGTGGCGTTGTCGGGGCGCTCAGTCAGATTTTTGGAGCTTGCGGCAGCGGCTTCAAAACTTGCTTTCAGGTCGGCCATGGTGATACTCCGAAAAAATGTTGAACTGGGTACTTGCCCTGTATCTTAACGGGGCAGGTTGCTTGCAGAATAGGGTCTTTCCCACGGTTGGTCTGGAGTTCACATGGTTACCCGATTTAAAGCCCAGGATAAAGCCGTGCAGGCAACGCGCAAAGTGGCCGCCACGGTTGGGCCGGTGGCCAGGCAGGTTGGCAAAACGGCCCGTAAAGCCGTCAAGGCGGTGCGCAAGGATGTACGCGCGGCCGTCAGTGGATCGTTGGGATTGAGCGGCGAGCGCATGTCCAAGGTCGACACAGCCTGGCTTCGCATGGACAGCGAATCAAACCTGATGATGATCTTGGGTGTTTGGGTTTTGAAGCCCTCAATTACCTATGAAGCCTTGTGTCAACGCATCGAAGATAGATTGCTCAAGTACCCGCGTTTCATGCAGCGCGTGGAGCAGGACGCGGCCGGTGCCACCTGGGTAAACCACGCCGGTTTTGACATCACCCAGCAGGTTGTCACGGAACATTTGGACAAGCGGCCTAAAGGTCAGCAGCAGCAAGCGCTGCAGGACCGTGTGGCCGAACTTGCTGTAACGCCCCTGGACAAAAGGCGACCATTGTGGCAATTTCACCTGATTGAGGATTACCAGGGTGGGTCGGCCATGGTAGTTCGCATCCACCATTGCATCGCTGACGGCATTGCGTTGATATCGGTCACGCAGTCGCTGGTCGATGGCGGCATAGCGCCGCCCGAAGGCAAACCTCGCCCGGCGAAGCGCGACGGAATTGAGGGCGTGCAGGATTGGGTCGAAAGCAGTGTATTCAAGCCGTTTTCAAGGCTTGTCGCCAATGCAATGGGTGCCGCCAGTCAAGGTGCTGCGCGGTCGATGGACTTGCTCAATGACCCGCAAAAGGGCCTCGAGCAAGGTTTGGGCAATGCGCTGGATATCGCAAGAATGGCCTACCAGGTCGCCACCGATACGGCGGCTTTGGTGTTGATGCCGGATGACTCGCCAACGCGCCTTAAAGGTGTGCCAGGCGCCACCAAGCGGGTGGCCTGGTGCCAGCCAATTCCGCTGGAAGAGGTCAAAGCCGTCAGCAAGGCCTTGAACTGTTCCATCAACGACGTGTTGATGAGTTGTGTTGCAGGCGCCATCGCGCAGTACCTGATGGCCCTGGGTGACGATGTCAAAGGCAAGGAAATCCGGGCCATGGTGCCGGTGAACTTGCGGCCGATCGAACATGCCTACAAATTGGGCAACCAGTTTGGCCTGGCACCCATCGTGCTGCCGATCGGCATCGACAACCCGATTGAGCGGGTGTACGAAGTACGCCGGCGCATGCGTGCGCTCAAAGGCAGCATGCAGCCCTTGCTTGCGTTTGGCATGCTGGCGGTGGCGGGCTTGCTGATCAAACCAGCGCAGGACGCCATGCTCAGCCTGTTCTCCAAAAAGACGACCGCGGTCATGACCAATGTGCCTGGCCCCAGGGAGAAGCTGAAGTTTTGTGGGTCAACGCTTGAGCAAAGCCTGTTCTGGGTGCCGCAAAGTGGCACGGTTGGCTTGGGGGTGTCAATCCTGAGCTATGGCGGCGGCGTTCAGTTTGGCGTCATGACCGATGCCAAGCTTTGTCCTGATCCGCAAGCCATCATTGACAAGTTTGAGCCGGAGTTTGCCAAGCTGGCGTTGGTCACGCTGATGTTGCCGTGGAGTGATTAGCCGCCGGCACAAGTTGCCCGCACGTCAATCCTGCAGTTGGGTGCGGGCCAGCTCCACCTCCAGCCTCTGGGTTGCATCCATCGGTTTGATGTTGGCCGCCTGTTCATAGAGGCGGGTTGCATCGGCCAGGCGCGATTCGCCCTCCAGCATCACCATCCCGTTGGCGTACTCGATCATCGCGATAGCTGAGCCCGGTTTCAATTTGAGCGCCTCCTGAAACAGCTTCAAGCCGGTTTCCTTCTTGGCGCCATAGGTCATGCCGCCGATCAGTTCGCCCACTTTGTCGATGACCTCGGCATGAAACGTCCCTAACGCGGCATGGGCGTCAGCATGTTTGGGCTGCAGTTTGATGGTTGTCTCCAGGGCAGACTTGATTTTCCCTCCCAATCCCAGTGCCAGTGCTTTGGCGACACTGATTCCCTGGCTGTAGCGGCCCATGGCATACGCCTGCCAGTAGTGGGCCGAGGGGCATTGGGGGTTCTCCAGCAATTGGGCGTCCGCGCGCTTGGCCACTTCAAGAAAGAGATCAAGTCGGGTTTTTTCCTTCTTTTCCAGGTAGGTGGCATAGACGCAGGTGGCCTTGTTGGCCACGACGATTCCCAGGCCACCGGCCTTGAGTCCGGCCAATGAGGCTTGCTGGAAATCACCACGGTGAAACAGTGTCCAGGCCTCCAGAACGACCGATTCCTTTGGCATGGGTTCGGCGTCGCCCTGATGCAGTGCGCCCCAATGCTTGACGACTCGGGGGACATCAAATTCAAATTCACTTGCCTGTGGGAATGTGGTCCACTTTGCCATGGTTGTCCTCTTTCCTTGAACTAGGGAGTTGGAAGGTTGCCGTAGGCACCGATCAAGGAAAGCAGATGCTGACGCTGGCCAGCTTCAAGATAGGGCACGAGCAGATTAAGCACATGGTGTGCGCCGCGTAACAGCGCTGCCTGGGCGCTTTCAGGCTCCAGCGCGCGCCTGGGATCGCGCACGTATTCAAAACTCAGCCAATAGGTCAGGACCACAACCATGCTGGTGGCGGTTGCCTCCACTTCGCGCGGATCAATGCTGACCGCGCCTGCGCGGCTCATGCCGTCAAGCATCGCCTTCACCGCACGCGTCTTGCTTTTCAGGACCGCCTGAAAATGCATTTCAAGGCGGCGGTTTTTGCTCAGCAGGTCGTTGAGATCGCGGTACAAAAAGCGGTACTGCCAGATCAGCTCAAACAGCGTGTGAAGGAAGAACCATGCATCTTCCACGTCGCGAACCCCGTCGCTGGCGTTGAGCAGTTCATTCAGGGAACGCTCGTAGCGGTCAAACAGCGAATTGATCAGCTCGTCTTTGGCCGGGTAGTGGTAATAGAGGTTGCCAGGGCTGATGCTCAATTCGGCTGAAATCAGTGTGGTGGAGACGTTGGGTTCGCCGAAACGGTTGAACAGCTCCAGCGTCACTTCCAAAATGCGCTCGGCGGTCCTACGGGGAGCTTTTTTCATAAATGGCACCCAAAGTTCCGCCGCCCGACAGGGCGAGTGCAATTTTGGCGGTGCTGGCGGGCTTACGCATCATGCGACAAAGTGTAGAGGCGCGAGGGCGTGATAAATGCTGCATCGCAACACAATCGCGTATGGACTCGGCACCGGGCATTCGCAATTCAAATGCCACGCCCAATCAGGCCGGTAACCGGTCAACTGCGTTTTCGGGCAGGGGCGCTTCTGGCGGCGGATTTGGCGGCGGGTCTGGCCGCAGGATTGGTCGCAGTTCCAACCGCAACTTTTTTGGCAGCCTTGGCCGCAGTTTTTGCGGGAGCCTTGGCGGCGGCTTTTGCGGTCAAATGGCGAACGCTTTGGGCAAGCTCGTCGATGCGGGCGATCAGGGCGTTGACATCTTTGGCAGATGGCACTCCGAGTTTGTTCAAAGCTTTGGCAACGCGGTCTTCAAAAATGTTTTCAAGCCTGTCCCACTGGCCAGAAGCCTTGCCGGTGATGTCCCCCGCCATCGCGGTCATTCGGCTGGTCGCCTCGGCAATCCTTTCCTCTGCGGCGGCTTGAGTCTTGCGCTGGATACTGGTGCCTTCCTTGACCAGCGATTCAAGCGCCTTGCTGCCCTCGGCCTGAGCCTTGGCGAACGCGCCCAAACCGGCTTGCCAGATCTGCTGCGCCGAGTCCTTGACGGACCCTTTCAAATGAAGCCCCGATGTAGTGGATGCTTTTTCAGCGCTATCTTTTTTTGTCTTTGTGACCATGTTTGTCTCCGGTTGAATCCATTGGTTAAAAAAGGCGCAGGCACGTTGACCCATTTCAACTGGCGTCATGCTTGTGGGCGCGCACGTGCATGTGCCCAACAGGACTTTACGCGCCACGCCAGCCGTCGATTAGGGAGACAGTTCTAATTTGGGCGTCAAGGCGAAACTTTTCCCAGAGAACCGGCGAAGTCGCGGGTTTCTTCTATGTCCCCTGCCGTGGGTGTGTCGGCAAAATCCAATTTTTCATTGAACCATCTGGGAGTCTCTAATGCAGTATTTCGTCACTGGCGCAACCGGGTTCATTGGCAAGCGGCTCGTGAAGAAGTTACTCGAGCGCAAAGGTGCGGTGGTTCACTTCCTGATACGCAAAGAGAGCGAAGACAAGGTTGCCGCCCTGCGCGGCTACTGGGGCGCCAGTGCTGCCCGGGTCATCCCCGTGTTTGGCGATTTGACGGCCAAAAAGCTGGGCGTCGCCGCCGAAAGTGTCAAAGCGATCAAAGGGAAGATCGACCATTTCTACCATCTGGCGGCGGTGTATGACCTCGGCGCTTCCGAGGAAAACCAGATCGCCGTCAACGTTGAAGGAACCCGCAACACGGTGGATTTCGCCAAGGCGATTGATACCGGCCACTTTCACCACGTGTCATCCATCGCGGCAGCCGGCCTGTACGAAGGCGTGTTCCGTGAGGACATGTTTGACGAGGCTGAAAACTACGATCACCCCTATTTCATGACCAAGCACGAAAGCGAAAAAATCGTGCGTAAAGACTACAAGGGTGCCTGGACGGTGTACCGCCCGGCGATGGTCGTGGGCGACAGCACCACCGGTGAAATGGACAAGATCGACGGGCCGTATTACCTTTTCAAGCTGATCCAGCGCATGCGCCAGATCCTGCCGCCATGGATGCCGTCGATTGGCCTGGAAGGCGGGCGCCTCAATATTGTGCCGGTGGATTTTGTCGTCAACGCGCTGGATTGCATCAGCCACGGCAAGGCTGCCACCAAGGGCAAATGCTTCCATCTGGTGGACCCGGTGGGTTACCGGGTGGGTGACGTGTTGAACATTTTCACCAAGGCCGCGCATGCGCCGAAGATGAACCTGTTTGTCAACGCCGCACTGCTGGGTTTCATCCCCAAGAGTGTGAAGAAAGGCTTGATGGCTCTGGCGCCAGTGCGCAGGGTTTACAAGGCGATCATCAAGGACATTGGCATCCCTGAAGACATGATGTCGTTCATCAACTACCCGACGCGGTTTGACTGCCGCGAAACCGAAGCTGCCTTGAAAGGCAGTGGCATTGCCGTGCCGAATTTGCACGACTATGCATGGCGGTTGTGGGATTACTGGGAGCGCCACCTTGACCCCGCCCTGTTCGTTGACCGCAGCCTGCGCGGCACGGTGGGCGGCAAGGTGGTGCTGATCACCGGCGGCTCCTCGGGCATCGGCTTGTCCGCCGCCTGCCGGTTTGCCGAAGCCGGTGCCATCACTGTGATCTGCGCTCGCGGCGCGGACCAGTTGGCCGAAGCGAAAAAAATAATTGAAGAGGCAGGCGGAAAAGGCGCCGAAGTTTACACCTACCAGGTCGATATTGTCAATGAAGCCGACTGTGCCGCGTTTGTAAAAAAAATGGAAGACAACCACGGCGGCGTGGACTTCCTTATCAACAATGCGGGCCGATCCATCCGCCGCGCGATCGAAGCCAGTTATGACCGTTTTCACGATTTCGAGCGCACTATGGCACTCAACTATTTTGGCGCTCTGCGAATCACCATGGGCCTGCTGCCCGGCATGGTGGCCAAACGCAAGGGCCATGTGGTGAACATCAGCTCCATCAGCGTGCTGGTCAACGCACCACGCTTCTCCGCTTACGTGGCCAGCAAGGCAGCGCTGGATGCCTGGACTGGCTGCGCGGCATCTGAATATGCCGATCAGGGCATCACGTTCACCACCATCAACATGCCGCTGGTGCGCACGCCAATGACAGCGCCCACCAAAATTTACGACAGCATGCCGCTTTTGATGCCCGAAGAGGCTGCTGCCATGCTGGTGAACGCGTGCATAGAAAAGC
This sequence comes from Rhodoferax sp., assembly GCA_031420135.1. GTDB lineage: Bacteria > Pseudomonadota > Gammaproteobacteria > Burkholderiales > Burkholderiaceae_C > JANYCG01. The sequence continues at coordinate 8,658 of JANOMD010000160.1, forward strand.
CGGTGCGCATCGCCACTCGCTTGGGCACCGCCGTTGCGCTGTTGCACGCAGTGACGCCGCGCATCACGCAGATCATGATGAACACAACCTTTCGGATGTTCCCGGACAGCGCGGCCGCGAAAGGCGAGAAATCGGCCAAACCGACATTGTCACCTGAGGCGATTGCAATGTCGGAGATGATGCGGGGGATCCATTTCTGACGGTTTGAGCTGTGCTTCAAGGAGCGCCCCGAGCCGCACAACAAACAAGTTCATATCAAAAAGGCGACTACGTTATGATTGACGTTTACGTCAACGTCAACCTTCGACGATGCCCATGTTCGCCTGATATTGGAGACCTTTCCCCATGACCAACCTGTCCGCTGACTACCAAGCCCTGGCCAACTACCGCCCCTCGAACAAAGTGCGTTTCGTTACGGCAGCCAGCCTGTTTGACGGGCACGACGCGGCCATCAACATCATGCGGCGCATCTTGCAGGGTATGGGTGCAGAAGTGATTCATCTGGGCCACAACCGCAGTGTTGATGAAGTCGTCACAGCCGCCTTGCAGGAAGACGCGCAAGGCATCGCCATCAGCTCCTACCAGGGTGGACACGTCGAATATTTCAAGTACATGGTCGATCTGCTTAAAAGCCGCGGGGGCGAGCACATCCAGGTGTTTGGCGGCGGCGGTGGCGTCATCGTGCCACCCGAAATCCGCGAGCTGCAAGCTTATGGCGTGGCGCGAATTTTCAGCCCGGAAGACGGCCAGAAAATGGGCCTGCAGGGCATGATTGGCGAGATGGTGATGCGCTGTGACAAAGACCTCACTGGTTTTGCACCGCAAGACATAGCTGCGATTCAAGGGCACTCTGAAGCCAACTGGCGCGCCCTGGCCCAGTTGATCACTGCCATCGAAGGCTCGAAAATCAATGATGCGACTGCAACTGCGATTCGTGTGCAGGCAGCGACCACGAAAATAGCAGTAGTCGGCATCACTGGCACCGGGGGCGCTGGCAAATCATCGCTCACCGATGAGCTGATCCGCCGGTTGCGGCTCGATCAAAACGACAGCCTTCGTGTGGCCGTGATTTCAATTGACCCGTCCCGTCGCAAGAGTGGCGGCGCTCTCTTGGGTGACCGCATTCGCATGAATGCCATTTCTCCCTGGCAAAACGGTCCGCGCGTCTTCATGCGCAGCCTGGCCACCCGCGACTTCGGTAGTGAAATCAGCCAGGCCCTGCCGGATGTGATTGCCGCCTGCAAGGTGGCCGGGTTCGACTTGATCGTGGTCGAGACATCCGGCATCGGCCAGGGCGATGCGGCCATCGTGCCGCACGTGGATGTGCCACTGTACGTCATGACACCTGAATTTGGCGCAGCCAGCCAGCTCGAAAAAATCGACATGTTGGACTTTGCCGAGTTCGTGGCCATCAACAAATTTGACCGCAAGGGCTCGCTGGACGCGCTGCGCGATGTTGCCAAGCAAGTGCAGCGCAACAAGGAAGCCTGGACCACACCTGCCGATCAGATGCCGGTATTTGGCACCATGGCTGCGCGCTTCAATGACGATGGCGTAACCGCGCTGTACCAGGCGATGAAACCGCGTCTGGCCGCGCTGGGCGTGAAGCTTGATCAAAAAGTCAAGGGCTTGAAGGGCAGCACTGCCAGTCGCAGCACATTGCCCCTCGTCAAAGTGCGCCACAGCACCAACCAGACTCCCGTGGTGCCGGCCGCGCGTACGCGCTATCTGGCCGAGGTCAGCGATACCGTGCGCACTTACAAAAAACGCGCCAGGGACCAAGCCCGTCTGGCCCGCGAAATCCAGCAGCTTCATGCCACGGCCGGCATGCTGCAAACCGATAAGCCTGACCGCCATCGCGCCGTGGAAACCGTGAACGACCTGGCTCAACTTCGTGATGCGCAGTTGGGCGCGCCCGAGCGCAAGCTGTTGGCCCAATGGCCGGAAATGCAAAAGGCTTACGCGGGTGATGAATACGTGGTCAAAATCCGCGACAAGGAAATCCGCACTGCGCTCACCACCAAGTCCTTGAGCGGCACCACCATCCGCAAAGTGGCACTGCCCCAATACGAAGACCATGGCGAAATCCTGAAGTGGTTGATGCTGGACAACGTGCCCGGCAGCTATCCCTATACCGCCGGCACCTTCGCCTTCAAGCGCGAGGGCGAAGACCCAACCCGCATGTTTGCCGGCGAAGGCGATGCTTTCAGAACCAACACGCGCTTCAAGCTGCTGAGTTCGGGCATGGAGGCCAAGCGCTTGAGCACCGCGTTTGACTCGGTCACCCTGTACGGCAACGACCCTGTCCCGCGCCCCGACATCTCCGGCAAAGTGGGCAACAGCGGCGTGTCCATCGCTACGCTGGACGACATGAAAGTCCTCTATGGCGGTTTTGATTTGTGCAGCCCCAGCACCAGTGTCAGCATGACCATCAACGGGCCCGCACCCAGCATTCTGGCCATGTTCATGAACACTGCCATCGACCAGAACCTGGACAAGTTCAAAGCCGACAACGGTCGTGAACCGACCGACACCGAAACCCAGAAAATCAGGGAATGGGTGCTGGAAAACGTGCGCGGCACAGTGCAGGCCGACATCCTGAAAGAAGACCAGGGCCAGAACACCTGCATTTTTTCCACTGAGTTCAGCCTGAAAGTCATGGGCGACATTGCCGAATTTTTTGTGCACAACCGGGTGCGCAACTTCTATAGCGTGAGCATCAGCGGCTACCACATTGCAGAAGCGGGGGCGAACCCAATCAGCCAGCTCGCATTTACGCTGAGCAACGGCTTGACCTTCGTCGAAGCCTACATGGCGCGTGGCATGCACATCGACGACTTCGCGCCGAACTTGAGCTTTTTCTTCAGCAATGGCATGGACCCGGAATACACGGTGATGGGCCGCGTGGCACGGCGCATCTGGGCGGTCGCGATGAAAGAAAAGTATGGTGCCAATGAGCGCAGCCAGAAGCTCAAATACCACATCCAGACCAGTGGCCGCAGCCTGCACGCCCAAGAGATTCAATTCAACGACATCCGCACTACGTTGCAAGCGCTGATCGCCATATACGACAACTGCAACAGCCTGCACACCAACGCTTTTGACGAAGCCATCACGACACCGACCGAAGACAGCGTGCGCCGCGCCATGGCGATCCAGCTCATCATCAACCGCGAATGGGGCCTGGCCAAGAACGAGAACCCGTCACA
>JANOMD010000161.1:0-2112 GCA_031420135.1 Rhodoferax sp.
CTTGAGGTCAAGCCGTTCAAGGGGCGCGAGCAGAGGGTTTTTGACCGGTCACGTTCGAAGGCGGGCACGCTCTAGCCCGAAGCTGCCGCACGCCGCGAATCGGTAAACCGTCCCGTGGCTTGGCAAAGGGGAATAGGCATCGGGGGGTGCGCAAGCGCCACATTTGCTAAGACTCTGCAGCGCCGACCCGCAGGCCGGCTCAGAAGCCGCGCGTCTTTGGGCGGATGCCACGGGCGGTGGCGAGCCCTGCATCCAGCCCATCAGATTCGGGTCAGATGCCTTGCCTTCCAGCTAGTCAACGCCGTCAAAACTCAAATTGCCAGTGCCCATTCGGTTCGCCCCCTGGATCTATTACGCAGCGTGTTGCCGTTGCAGTGCAAGCCGGGCGATTGGGTTGACGCAGCGGGGCAGCGCTTGACAAATGCTATGTAATAAATAGCTAGTTGTGCATTCTATTCGAGGGCTAGATGCCTGTTTACTTGATAAACTAAGCCAAAAACAGGTTTCTCGGAAAAAAATGAACTTGTGAGTTAATTTTTATCGATTGAAACTCAATTCAAGAAGAAACGGCTTGTTTTGTGGACTAGCCAGCGCACCCAAAAACGGTATATTGAATAGTTCTGCCTCCCTAAGCAAAAGAGAAACTCATGACCCGCAAGTATTTCCCTGTTTCCACGACCAAAACCTTTGTTGCAATCGCACTGATGCTGGCGGGCACGTTGGCCGTTGCGTACAGCCCGCTGCTGTGCGTGGCCAAGGTGTTCAAAGTGGGCTCGGGCGACTTGTCGTTGCCGGGCAAGGTGAATCAGTAAGCCGAACACGCACGCTACCCCCCCATGACGCACGATTTCAAACCCGCCCCTGAGCTACAAGTCAGCCAGTGGCTCAACACGCCTGAACCTATCAGTCTGGCCTTGCTGCGCGGGCGCGTTGTGGTGTTGCACGCTTTTCAGATGCTGTGCCCTGGCTGCGTTTCCACGGGTCTGCCGCAGGCCAGCCGCATTCACACCATTTTTTCGCCGAAGGATGTTGCGGTCATTGGCCTTCACACCGTTTTCGAACACCACGCAGTGATGGGTGCCGATGCGCTGGAGGTCTTTGTGCATGAGTACGGCCTGTCATTTCCCATCGGCATAGACCGGGCCTCGGCCCATGGCCACGTTCCCATGACGATGCAGGCCTATGGGTTGCAGGGAACCCCCAGCCTGGTGGTGTTTGACCGCGATGGACAGGTTCGCCTGAATCACTTTGGGCACATGGATGACATGCGCTTGGGTGCGCTGCTGGGGCAACTCATTGCCTAGGCGAATCCATTGCGCGCCTACCCCCGCATCAGCGCCTCAATTTCATCCGCCTTCACCGGCACGCCGCGTGAAATCAGCTCGCAGCCTTTCTCGGTGACGATGGCGTCGTCTTCAATGCGGATGCCGATGTTGTGGAACTTCTCGGGCACGCCCGGTGCGGCTCGCACGTAGATGCCGGGCTCGATGGTCAGCACCATGCCGGGCTTCAAAATGCGGGCCGGGCGGTTGATGATGGTCTCGCCGGTCAATGCGTCCTTGCGCTCGCTGGTTTTGCCGATTTCTGAGGGCTCCAGGTAGCCGCCGCAATCGTGTACGTCCATGCCCAGCCAGTGCCCAGTGCGGTGCATGTAGAACTGGAAGTAGGCGCGCTTCTCGATCACGTCGTCCAGGCTGCCGACTTTGTTTTTGTCGAGCAGGCCGGTGTCCAGCATGCCTTGGGCCAGCACCTTCACGCTGGCTTCGTGCGGGTCGGTGAAGCGGGCGCCCGCGTGCGTCGCGGCCACGGCGGCTTCCTGCGCGGCCAGCACCAGGTCGTACAGCGCGCGCTGCGGGCCGGTGTATTTGCCGTTGGCCGGGAAGGTGCGGGTGATGTCGCTGGCGTAGCCGTCCAGCTCGCAGCCGGCGTCGATCAGCACCAGCTCGCCCGCGCGCACGGGGGCGGCATCGGCGCCGGCTGCGAGCTGGACGGCTACGCCAGCGACATCACCCGCACCTTCCCGGCCAACGGCAAATACACCGGCCCGCAGCGTGAGTTGTACGACCTGGTGCTGGCCTCGCAGGAAGCCGCCGTGGCCGCCACCAAAGCCGG
>JANOMD010000162.1:0-4389 GCA_031420135.1 Rhodoferax sp.
ACCGGTTTGCATTTGCCGCAGCGCAGGCAGTCTTTCACCGAATCGGCAATCGCGCCAATGTCTGACTGCTGCATGATCAGCGACTCATGGCCCATCAGGCCAAAACTGGGGGTGTAGGCGTTGGTCAGGTCGGCGTAGAGCGGCCCCACACCCGCCGCACCCTGGGCCTCCTCGGCACGCAGCAGCTTGCCTTTGTTGAACCGCCCTTCGGGATCAATCCGCTGCTTGTACTGTGCAAACGGCCGCAACTCTTCATCGCTCAAAAACTCCAGCTTGGTGATGCCAATGCCGTGCTCACCCGAAATCACGCCACCGAGCGATCTTGCCAGCGCCATGATGCGTTTGACCGCCCCGTGGGCCGATTGCAGCATTTCATAATCGTCGCTGTTGACCGGCAAATTGGTGTGCACGTTGCCATCGCCCGCATGCATGTGCAAGGCCGCCCACACGCGCCCCTTGAGCACGCGCTGGTGCACTGCATTGCACTCGTCCAGAATCGGCTTGAACGCCGCGCCGCTGAAGATGCCCGCCAGCGGGGCTCGAAGCTGGATTTTCCAGCTCGCACGCAGACTGTGGTCTTGCAGTTGCGGGAACAGCGTATCAACACCTTGCAACCAGCCAGCCCACAGCGTTCGTACTTCGACAATCATCGCCAGCGCCTGCGCCACGCGCCCTGCCAGCAAATCAGGCGAGGCAACTTCGTTCAAATCATCATGTTTTCCCAGCGGCAGGTTGCCCTTGCGCAAAAACTCCTCCAGCGCGTCGCACAGTTTGAGCTTGTTTTGCAGGCTCAATTCAATGTTGATGCGCTCAATGCCATCGGTGTATTCGGCCATGCGCGGCAACGGAATCACCACGTCTTCGTTGATCTTGAAAGCGTTGGTGTGTTTGCTGATGGCTGCGGTGCGTTTGCGGTCCAGCCAGAACTTCTTGCGTGCCTCCGGGCTGATGGCGATGAAACCTTCGCCGTTGCGTGAATTCGCGATGCGAACCACTTCCGAAGTGGCGCGCGCTACAGCGTCAGCGTCGTCCCCGGCGATGTCGCCAAACAGCACCATTTTGGGCAAGCCCGAGCTGCTGGTGACGGCACGTTTGGACTTGGTCGCGTAACCGACCGCTTTCAAGTAGCGGTCGTCCAGGTGCTCAAGACCGGCCAAAAGCACTCCGGAGCGCGCAGCTTCAGCGAACATGAAGTCTTTAATCTCGACGATGCTGGGCACCGCATCCTTTGCATTGCCAAAAAACTCCAGGCACACCGTGCGCACATGCGCAGGCATGCGGTGAACGATCCAGCGGCAACTGGTGATGAGGCCGTCACAGCCCTCTTTTTGAATGCCCGGCAGGCCACTCAAGAATTTATCCGTCACGTCCTTGCCCAAACCCTCTTTGCGGAAGGTTTTGCCAGCGATGTCCAGTTGTTCGGTACGCTCCAGCGTCTTGCCATCTGCGCTGAAATAATCGAGCTTGAAGCTGGCCGTGGGCGCATCGTGGATCTTGCCCATGTTGTGGTTGAGGCGTGTGACTTCAAGCCATTTCGCCTCTGGCGTCACCATCCGCCAGGAGGCCAGATTGTCCAGCGCGGTGCCCCACAGCACGGCTTTTTTGCCGCCCGCGTTCATTGCCACATTGCCGCCAATGCAACTCGCTTCGGCCGACGTTGGATCCACCGCAAACACAAAACCGCCGCGCTCGGCTGCATCGGCAACGCGTTGCGTCACGACACCGGCTTGCGAGAAGATGGTCGGCACCGCGTAGTCCATGCCCGGCAGGGTCATCATTTCAACCTCGCTCATGGCCTCCAGCTTTTCAGTGTTGATGACGGCGCTTTTCCACGTCAAGGGCACTGCGCCGCCGGTGTAGCCGGTGCCACCGCCACGCGGGATGATGGTCAGCCCCAAATCGATGCAGCCTTTGACCAGGCCGGCCATCTCGGCCTCACTGTCAGGCGTCAACACCACAAATGGGTATTCCACGCGCCAGTCGGTGGCATCGGTGACGTGCGAGACGCGGCTCAAGGCATCAAACTTGACGTTGTCCCTGGCGGTGAGTTTGTGCAGCAGTTTTTGCGTTTTGCGCCGCGTGTGGGCGACTTTGTCAAAGCCTTCGTCAAAGCGCGCAACCGCGCCGTCAGCCGCTTTGAGCAGCTCGGCCACCAACGCATCGCGCGGCCCATTGAAATTCGGGTCAGTCTGTGCCGTGCGGCGTTTTTGCACCTCGCCCAGGCGGTGGCGCAACGCCTCCACCAGTTGGCGCCGGCGTTTCGGGTTGTCCAGCAAATCGTCCTGCAAGTACGGGTTGCGCTGCACCACCCAAATATCGCCCAGAACCTCGTACAACATGCGCGCGCTGCGCCCGGTGCGCCGCTCGCCGCGCAGTTGCAGCACGAGCTCCCAGACCCGTTCACCAAGCAGGCGAATGACGATTTCACGGTCTGAAAACGAGGTGTAGTTGTAGGGGATTTCACGAATGCGGTCCGGGCCGGTCGACAGGTCACCCGACATTTGGGCCAGCGTAGAAAGATTGAGCGGTGCGTTCATCAGGTCCTTAAGGTGCGGCCATGCGGTCAGCCGACAGCGGGGAATAAATTTTACCGCAGTGCAGCATTTTTACCAGGGATGCGCGCCCACCCGAACTTCAGTGGCGCATATGATGTAAACCCCAGTGCACAGGTGAGCCAAAACGGGTTTAATAAAATTGACACCTTCTTGACATGCAGGCCGGTTAGGCTGATGTCCTTTGAAACAGGAGACTTTATGAAATTCAAGACCACCGCAGCCGCCCTGGTGGCGACGCTGGCTTTTTCTGCCCACGCCCAAACCGAAATCCAGTGGTGGCACTCCATGGGTGGCGCGCTGGGAGAATGGGTCAACGACCTGGCCAAAGACTTCAACACCAGCCAAAAAGACTTCAAGGTTGTCCCCACCTTCAAGGGCTCCTATGACGAGTCCATGACGGCCGCCATTGCGGCCTTTCGCGCGGGCAACGCACCCCATATTTTGCAGGTGTTTGAAGTCGGCACCGCCACCATGATGGCCAGCAAAACCGCCATCATCCCGGTGGGCCAGGTCATGAAGAACGCTGGGGTGCCGTTTGACACCAACGCGTATGTTCCAGCGGTGGCTGGGTACTACACGGCTCCCAATGGCGAAATGCTGAGCTTCCCCTTCAACAGCTCAACGACGGTATTCCATTACAACAAGGATGCCTTCAAGGCGGCCGGCCTTGACACCGAAAAGCCGCCAACCACCTGGCCCGAAGTGGCGCTGGCCGCCGCCAAGCTCAAAGCCAGCGGCCACAAATGCCCGTTCTCCAGCAGTTGGATGAGCTGGACGCAACTGGAGAGCTTCTCCGCCTGGCACAACACCGAGTTCGCCACCAAAGGCAACGGCATGCGCGGCATGGACGCGCGCTTGACCTTCAACACGCCGCTGCATGTGCGTCACATCGAAAACCTGGCCAACATGTCAAAGCAGGGTCTGCTGGTCTACAAAGGCCGCGGCAATCTGGCCGATGCGACCTTTGTCTCGGGCGAGTGCGCCATGATCACGGGCTCCAGCGCACTGTATGGCAACATCAAACGCAACTCAAAATTCGCTGCTGGCATTGGTGCCCTGCCCTACTACCCTGATGTGGCCGGTGCCCCGCAAAACACCGTGATTGGTGGTGCCAGCCTGTGGGTGATGTCAGGCAAAAAAGCGGAAGACTACAAAGGCGTGGCCCAGTTCTTCGCGCGACTGTCGGTGGCCGAGGAAGCCGCCAAGAGCCACCAGCGCACGGGCTATTTGCCGCTGACCAAAGCGTCCTATGAGCTGACCAACAAGTCGAATTTCTACAAGGAAAACCCGGGTACGGATGTGTCCGTGACCCAGATGATCCGCAAAACCACCGACAAGTCACGTGGCATCCGTCTGGGCAATTTTGTGCAGATTCGCGCCATCAACGACGAAGAACTGGAACAGGTCTGGGCTGGCAAGAAAACTGCCAAGGAAGCCCTGGACGCTGCGGTCAAGCGTGGCAACGAGCAGTTGGAGCGTTTCCAGGCCGCCAATAAGGGCAAGTAACGATTTTTTTGGTTTGAAAAAAAACCTGAAAACGCCCTGAGAAGGCCGTTTTCAGGCTGGACAACAATCGATAAAAACAAAAGCAGAACGAATTGGAAAAACGAGTCCTCTTCAAATCAAGCTGGTTGCCGTGGGCGCTGGTCGCGCCTCAACTGTTGATCGTGCTGGTTTTCTTTTTTTGGCCCGCAAGCCAGGCCTTGTACCAAAGCGTGCTTAGTGAAGACGCCTTTGGAACGTCGTCAGAATTTGTCGGCATGCTGAATTTTTCACGGCTGTGGGCCGATAGCACCTACCTCAACTCATTCAAAGTCACCGCACTTTTCTCCGT
>JANOMD010000163.1:0-2387 GCA_031420135.1 Rhodoferax sp.
CGCCAGCCTGCAAATCCACGGCGGCAATGGCTACGCGCTGGAGTTCGAGATCAGCCGCGTGCTGTGCGATGCCCGCATCCTCAACATTTTTGAAGGCGCGGCGGAGATTCAGGCGCAAGTGGTGGGGCGGGGGCTGCTGGCGCGGGCTTGAAAAGTTGATATCACAGGTCATATCAACTTTCGTCAAAAAAGCGGCAAAAATGGCTGTTTTTACGCTTTTAACAACCAAATATGCCTCTAGCTCTTGTATTATATAGATAGTTTGCTATTTATATTATAGTATCTCACAAAATATTCATTGCCGCACCAAACTGCTGCCTACCCCTGTTTGATGATCTCCAGCACCGCTTTGAAGTCCGGGTGCTCGGCCGTGCGCAGCCACTCAAACGCCACCATCTCGGTCGTCACCAGTTCGGCGCCCGCACCGGCCAGGCGGTCAAAGGCTGCGTCGCGGTTGCGCTCGGTGCGCGAGCTGCAAGCGTCGGTCACCACCCAAACGTCAAACTCGTCTTCAAGCAGATCAAGCGCTGTTTGCATCAGGCAGACGTGCGCCTCACACCCGGCCATGACAATCATGTTGCGTTCGGGCGCGGCAGCCTTTTGCAAGTGTTTGGGCAGACTGCGGGCGTTGCCTGCGGGCACCTTCACGGGCGGACGAAGCCATTCGCCCAAACCCTCTTCGACCGCGCTGAAATGCATTTTGCCCAGCGTCTGGCCACACAGAGCCCGAATTTCAGGCAGGTTCTCGCCCAGGCGCGACGGGTTCTCTTCGGTGCCCCAAACCGGCAGGTTTAACAGCCGCGCAATTTTGCCCAGCCGCAGCGCATTGGCCACCACCGCCTGATTGTCAAAAATCGACGGCATCAGCTTGCCCTGGTAATCGACCAGCACGAGTTGGGATTCAGCGGCGTCTAGCAACATGGTGGGCTTTCGGTTAAAAATTTCAGGGCGGCAAGCATCGAGAAAAACGGTACAGTGCATTTTCCATCAAACGCGCCTTCACCACCTGAATTACGACTGGATTGAACCACCATGAATGCCCCAATTGCCCTCACTTCGCACCTGATGTCTGGCGACGATTTTCGCGAGTCGCTGCGCCGCTACAAGCCCCGCGTGTTTCTGGACGGCCAGCAGGTTGCCAGCGTGGCGGACGAGCGCGGCTTTGGCCCCGGCATCAACGCCATTGCCCTCACCTATGACTACGCGCTCAAGGCTCAGTACGCGCCGATCATGACGGCGGTGCAACACACCAGCGGCAAGACGGTCAACCGCCTGTCGCACATCAACAAAAGCTCGGGCGATTTGCTCAACAAGCTGGAAGCCGTGCGCCTGGTCTGCCAGGAAACCGGCTGCGCCCAGCGCTACCTCACGCATGACGCGCTCAACGCCATCGGCCAGGTGTCGGCCCGCATCGACGATGCACGCGGCACCACAGAAAACACGGCCCGCTTCACCGAATACCTGCACCGTGTGCAAGACCAGGACTTGACGCTGGGCGTCGCCATGACCGATGCCAAAGGTGACCGCAGCAAACGGCCGCACCAGCAGGCCAATGTCGATACCTACCTGCACATCGTCCAGCGAAATGCACTGGTGAATGGCAAGCGCGGCATTGTCATCAGCGGCACCAAAGCGATTGTCACTGGCGCGCCCTACATGCATGAACTGCTGGTGATGCCATGCCGCAACATGGGGCAAGCAGACGCTGACTTTGCCGTCTGCTGCGCCGTGCCGATCGACGCGCCGGGCCTGACCATCGTCGCCCGCCCGGCTGGCCGACCGGGTGAAAAACTGGAGCATGGCGCGGCGCTGTTCTCATCCAGATACGGCCAAAGCACGGCGGTGTGCCTGTTTGACAAAGTCTTCGTTGCGATGGATGACGTGTTCTACGCCGGAGAATGGGAGCACAGCGGCCACCTCACCTACAGCTACGCCACGCACCACCGCCATACCTGCATTGGGGCGCGGGCCGGCTTTGGCGACCTGCTCATCGGCGCAGGCGCACTCATGTGCGAGGCCAACGGCTTTGACCCCGCCAAAGAGACGCACCTGCGCGAGCAGATGGTCGAACTCATCACCATCACCGAGAGTTTCTTTGCCTGCGGCGTCGCCGCCAGCGTCTACGGCAAGATGGATGAGCACAGCAAAACCTTCATGCCCGACCCGGTCTTCAGCAACATCGGCAAGCTGCTGCTGGCCACCAAAATTTACGACATGCACCGCATCGCGCATTACGTCAGCGGCGGCCTGATCGTCACCCTGCCCGGCCCGGATGAAGACCACAACCCCGAGACCGCCGCCCGTTTGAGCGAAGTGTTGCGCGCCAATCCCGACGTGCCGTATGAGCAGCGCATCCAGACCGCCCGCTTCATCGAAGACCTCACGGC
>JANOMD010000164.1:0-4144 GCA_031420135.1 Rhodoferax sp.
AAACTAGGCTAGAGATGGCGCTTGGCAGCGGCCGTTTCAGTGAGCCGTGGGTGGAGTGCCGAATCGCCCGCCACACCGGGCCTGGGCACCACGGTGCAGAGTTTAATATCGCCCATGATATGAGATTGTCCGGGGAAGATCAAAAATCCGTCTGACAGCGTGATTTTTGCATTAAATTGGCTTCTAGCTCTCGTATTTATTAAATAGTTTGCTATTTAATATGTACCATTCAAATCGTGTGCGCAGATGAGGCGAAAAGCGATCTCAAACGCCCTCGCCAAACGCCGCAGGTGAAAACAGGTCGATCCGGTCGGTGATGATGCCGTCGGTGCCCAGGACTGGCTATTCGCCAGCAAAAACCGTCATGCCCAAGACTTTGGCCGCCCCATTCATCTGCTTGTCAAAACAGCACATCCGCATTTGACCGGAAGTGGCCTTGTGCACCGCAGAAGCCGCCGCAAGTTGCACGCTGTCATAAGCGCGCAGCCCAAAGGCAGCGGCTAAGTCGCCCGCTATGTCCAGCAGCTTTGCGTCAGCAGCAATTTTTTGAAACTGCGCCCACTCTTCGCGTAAGCGATCCAGTGCCTCATCGGCGGCCAGCAAAGGTATCGATTGAAGTCGCACCCGCTGCGCCAGGGCTGCGCGCATTTCAACCCAGGTGATCTCCGCTACAAAAATACTGGTGGCTGACTGCGCAAGCGCCAACATCTGCGCCGACCCCACTTCGTTGACATACAGCCTCATCAACGCCGAGGTATCGCAGAACAGCATTAACGCAGCCCGCGCATGTCCAGTACCAACTGACTCATGGTTTTGCCGTCTGGCAGGGGTGCCAAAGCGACTGGCCCGCCCAGCCCAAGCGGATGACTAGCCTCAGCAACCTGAACGCCTGCCAGCCGCAAACGTTGAAGAGCCTTTTGAGTTGTCATCAATGACTTCGAAAAGCCAGAGTCAGGCATAGATTCGCGTTTGGCGCTGACTTTGGGCCTGGCATCAGACGGTGAATCCGCGGCCACGATTTGCGCCACAGTTTTGCGATGCGAGGTGATCTGTACCGTCGCCCCCGCACGTGCGCGCGCAATCGCAAAGGCGGGTCTGGCCTTGAGTTCGCGGATCGATATTTGCAGCGTTGGTGTTTCCATGTGACCTGAATTGGGCTTGTTTTTGAGGTCTCACAGTAGCAGTTCGCAGGAAATGCGCCATTAATGACCTGAACTACTGATCAGATAGGTGCGCCGATATTAAAAATGTGGGCTCACTATGAGCCTGAGCCTTTCGCACGGCTAGGGTTAACACCAATTACTGAACTCTGAATTCAGAACACAATAAATGCTTTCTTGCTGGCTTCAGCGAGGCGATGTTGAGGTGGCAGTGTTCTGATCGCGTTTGCTCACGCGTTGCAGGATCGGACTGCCTCGCAAACTGGAGACCCAACCAATGTCATCAATCCGCCTGTGCCCAGGCTCGTGCTTGGGCCAAGCCGAACGGCCCGAAAGCGAAACTCGCCGCAAGGTCATCAAGGTCGCTGGCATCGCAATCGCCGCGCCTTTGGCCCTGGCCGGCAACCTCGCCCATGCCAGGCCCGTGGCGGGCGACCGCCTGGTTCAAGAAGACGCTGAAGGCCCGCCAGTGCCGCTGCGGGTCTCGGACTTGCGACCAGGCAAACCCTTGCTCGCCTTCCCGTTCGATGCCGCAAAAGGCGTGGTTCGCAGTGATTCGCGCTTGAACAAGGTGGTTTTAATGCGCTTCACCGAGGCCGAGATGACCGCCAAAATCAAGCCACACGCCGCTGATGGCGTGGTGGCGTACTCGGCGATCTGCACGCACCAAAACTGCGACGTGAAGACCTGGCTGTCCAAAGAGCAGGCATTGGTTTGCTTTTGCCACGCGTCAAAGTTCATGCTGCTGGACGGCGCAACCGTGTCCAGCGGGCCGGCTACGCGCGCTTTGCCGTACCTGCCGCTGTCACTCGAAGGCGACCTGTTGGTGGTCGCTGGCCCCTTCAGTGCAGCGCCGGGCGGCACGGCTTGACAACCCACCCAACCCACTTCCTTTCCCGCTTCCTTTCCCGTTTCCCATTCCGCTTTCCATCCTGTTCACCCACTTACACACAAGGAGATAACCCATGAAACGTTCACTCACTCGACTCGCTGTTGGCATCGCCGCAGCGCTGCCCTGGATCGCGGCCCACGCAGCGCCCGCTATCTACACGCCCGTCACTGACGAGCGCTTGCGCAATCCCGAGCCCGCCAACTGGTTGCAGTATCGGGGCAACTACGAAGGCTGGGGCTACAGTCCGCTGGACAAGATCACCAGCCGCAATGTCGGCAAACTCACATTGGGCTGGGCCTTCGCGACGGGCCAGACCGAAGGACACCAAGCGCCACCGATTGTCAACAACGGCTACATGTATATCACCACGCCGGGTGCCCAAGTCATCGCCCTGGATGCCAAGACCGGCACTGAGCTGTGGCGCTACAAAAAGGAGCTGCCTGGCGACATGCTGCAACTGCACCCGACCAATCGCGGCGTGGCCCTGTATGGCGACAAGGTTTATTTCGCCACGGTCGATGCGCATGTGGTGGCGCTTGATGCCAAGACCGGCAAGATGTTGTGGACCAAGGCCGTGGGCGATGCCAAGGCACTGCAATACATCACGCTGGCGCCGCTGGCAGCCAAGGGCAAAATCATGGTTGGCTCTTCGGGTGGCGAAACTGGTGTGCGCGGTTATATCGTCGCGCTGGACGCGCAAACCGGCAACGAGGCCTGGCGCACCTTCACCACTGCAGCGCCCGGCGAGCCTGGTGGCGACACCTGGCCCGGCGACACGCACAAAAACGGCGGCGGCAGCGTCTGGATCACTGGCACCTATGACCCGGCCACCAACCTGGCCTACTGGGGCACCGGCAACCCGGCACCGTGGCCCACCGAGGGGCGCAAGGGCGACAACCTCTACACCACCTCGGCCATCTCGGTCGATGTCGACAACGGCGCGATCAAGGGCCACCACCAGTACCACCACAACGATGCATGGGATTGGGATGAGGTCTCCGCGCCGGTGCTGATCGACACCGAAGTCAAAGGCCGCAAAGTCAAATCGGCAATACACGCTGGCCGCAACGGCTACCTGTGGATGCTGGAGCGCCACGCCACCGGCAAGATCGGCTTCATCGATGCGGTGCCCTATGTACACAACAACGTGTTCACCAGCATCGACAAGACCACCGGGCGGCCCAGCTATAGCGCGGCACACATCCCAGGCATGGGCAAGGCAGTGGGCTTTTGCCCCTCGCTGTGGGGCGGCAAAGACTGGCCGCCAGAGGCGTGGAATCCCAAGACAGGCCTGTTCTACATCCCGGCCAACAACAACCTGTGCTCCGAACTGCCGCCTGCCGAGCCGGTCAAATACAAGGCGGGCGATCTTTACATCGGTTATCCGATTGAAGGCGTGCTGGGCAGCCTGCGCTACAAAGATGGCAAGGCACCGGCCACCATCGGCGAGTTGCAGGCTTGGGATCTGAAAACCGGCAAGCTGGCCTGGGTGCATAAATTCCCCACTCACACCTGGGGTCCGCTGCTGACCACGGGCGGCAACCTGGTGTTCACCGGTGGCACCAATGACCGGATGTTCCGCGCCTTCGATGCCAGCAACGGCAAGGTGCTTTGGGAAACCGCTACGCCATCGGGCGTGACCGGTGTGCCGACCTCGTTTGAGGTTGACGGTGAGCAGTATGTTGCCGTGCTGTCCGGCTGGGGTGTCGATGCCCAGCGCATGCAAAGCGGGATTGACAGCTTGACGGGTAAGCCTGTCAGCGTGCCGCAGGGCGGATCGGTGATGGTGTACAAGCTCCCCAAATAAATTGGGTTTGGGAGGATCGACCTGGCCCGTCGATCCTCATGCAGCGCTTGTTCTTGGGTACTTGGTGTACTGGCTGTACTCGCTTCAATTTGTTGTAGCTCAGGCTTTGCGCCAGGTGTGCTCAGCCACATCCCAAGCGCCCAGCGCCTGCAGGTCAGGCACCCAGGCCAGGCCGGACTTGGCATCGGACGACGCGGCCTCGGGCGTGACCAACACGTCAAGCAGTGCGGGTTGCCCCGCACGTACGGCGACCAGCGCGCGCTGGATGGCTCCCGGCAAATCTTC
>JANOMD010000165.1:0-3025 GCA_031420135.1 Rhodoferax sp.
GGGAACCCTGTTCTTCGTCGTCAACAGAAACAAGCGCAGCGTCGTGGTTGACCTGAAAAGCAAAGACGGCATCGACATCATTTGCCGCCTGGTCCAGAGCAGCGACGTGGTGCTGCAAAATTTCAGCGCCGGTGTGATGGATCGTCTGGGTCTGGGCTACCCGCAACTCAAAGAAATCAACCAGCGCCTGATCTATTGCAGCATTTCTGCATTTGGAGAAGTCGGCCCGATGGCCAGGGCCAGAGGCTATGACCCGGTCATTCAGGCCTTCAGCGGGATGATGCAGATCCCTGAAGAAGGTGGCCCGCCGCCAACGCGCCTGAGCATCCCCCTGATCGACTTCACCACCGGTCAAAACGCGTTTGCGGGGATTCTTGCGGCCATCATCCAGCGCAACACCAGCGGTGAAGGTGCGCACCTCGAAGTCTGTTTGGCAGACTCTGCGGTGGCTTTGCAGGCTTGGGGTTTGCAGCGGTTTTGGGGGACGAACGTGACGAACGCGACAAACGGGGCGACCGGCACGAGTGTCGCGAACGGCGCGAAGGTTAACAGCACGCCGGCGAAGGCGGCTGGCCCGGTGATCTCGGACAACGTGCCGTACGAGTCATTCAAGGCCAGCGACGGATTTGTCTACATCGCCTGTGGCAACAACAAGTTGTGGCTGCTGTTTTGCACCGCGATTGCCCGCCAGGATCTGGCCAGCAATCCCGCCTTCCAGACCAACCCTGCGCGGCGTGAAAACTATTTGGCGCTGATGGAAATCTTGCGCCCCCTCATCGCCAGTCAGTCGAGGGCACATTGGGAGCGGGTGTTTGTGCAGGCGGGCGTGCCATTTGCCCCCATCAACAATCTGCAGGAGCTGTCGGTTCATCCTCAAATCGCCGCGTCCAACATCATCCAGGAATATGACAGCGCGGAGTTCGGCAAGCTCAACACCGTCGCCCGGGCGGTCAGGTTCAACGGCCAGATTTCCCCGGTGGGTACGCCCCCGCCAGGGCTTGGCGAACACACCCGGGCGGTGCTGCGCGAAGCCGGGTTCAGCGATGAAGACATTGATGCCTACCAACGCGCTGGATCAATCGGCTAGGCTCACTGAATCTCCACCCGCTTCAGAGGCAGGCCCAAGCGCGGCCGCCTCCAGCGCGGCGGCAACCAGCGCGGCATGGCGCCCAACGCTTCGCCATGCAGGGTGAATGGCCGCGCTGATGGCCTATGTGGACCATCGCACGGACTGCGTCGAATCTGCTGCCTAGGATGGTCTTGTTGAAACAAACAGGAGTTGGATATGAATGCAACCTTGAAAAGCGCCCTGGCCGCCGCCGTATTGGCTGTTGCGGGCCAGGCATCGGCACAGGTCACGTTTTACGAACACGACAATTACCAGGGCCGCACTGTCACCACCGAGCGACAGGTCAGCGATTTCGAGCGGTTTGGCTTCAATGAGCGCGCGTCGTCAGCTCTGGTTCAGGGCGAGCGCTGGGAGGTCTGTGAAGACGTCCGCTCCAGTGGTCGCTGCGTCATATTGCGGCCAGGCCAGTACGGCTCACTGGCGGCGATGGGCCTGCGTGGTGGCATCACGTCGGTGCGCGCCATTGAGCGCGACGCACTGGTTGATGACAATCGGTATGCGCCCGCACCGATACGCTCGCAGATTATTTTTTACGAACGCGCGGGTTACGAGGGCCGCTCGTTGACGGTGCGCGATCCGCTGGAAGACTTCACGCGCTCCGGCTTCAACGACCGCGCCTCGTCCGTCATGGTCGTCGGCGACCGCTGGGAATTGTGTGAAGACGCCCGTTTCAGTGGGCGTTGCGTGGTGCTGCGTCCGGGGCGGTACCCAAACCTGGCGGCGATGGGCATGAGTGATCGGCTTTCGTCGGCGCGGGCTGTGAGCCAGGCGCGTGTTGAGGAACCGCAGAATGTGGCCGCGCCGCTGGCGACGCAAGTGACTTTTTACGAGCGTGAAGGGTTTGAGGGACGGTCATTTTCCGCCGACTCGCAGGTTGACGATTTTGGGCGCTCGGGCTTCAACGACCGGGCCTCGTCAGTGGTGGTGCTGGGTGACCGGTGGGAGGCCTGCTCGGATGCCGGGTTTCGCGGCCATTGTGTCGTGTTGCGCCCGGGCCGCTACCCGTCATTGGCGGCGATGGGGCTGAACAACAGTGTGTCGTCGGTACGCGCCGTTCGCAGGGACATCCAGATTGACGACAACCGCTACGCGCCTGTACCGACGCCGGTTTACGACAACCGTCGGCGCAGCGACGAACGTCTGTATGAGGTCAACGTCACGTCGGTGCGTGCCGTGGTTGGCCCGGCCGGGCAACGTTGCTGGGTCGAACAGGAGCCGGTCGCTCAGGGTCGGGGCAATCCCAACGTGGGCGGTGCGGTGATTGGCGCGCTGATTGGCGGCATTCTTGGGCACCAGGTGGGTGGCGGAATAGGCAAGGATATCGCCACTGCGGGGGGTGCAATTGCCGGCGGCGTGATTGGCTCCAATGTCGGTCGGGACGCAGCCGGGCAAACTGGTCAAATGCAGAATGTCCAGCGTTGCGAAACCGTCAGCAGCCAGACCGCACCCGCTTTTTGGGATGTTGTGTATACCTTCCGCGGCGAGGAACATCGTGTGCAAATGGTCAAGCAGCCCGGCCCCACCATCCTCGTCAATGAGCGCGGTGAGCCGCGCGCCTGAGACTGCCTTGGCGATGTGGGTCGGGTGTTGATGATGGCCGAATCGCCCGCCACACCGGGCCTGGGCACCACGGTGAAGAGTTTAATATCGCCCATGATATGAGATTGTCCGGGGAAGATCAAAAATCCGTCTGAAAGCGTGATTTGTGCATTAAATCGGCTTCTAGCTCTCGTATCTATTAAAGAGTTTGCTATTTAATATGTAGCTGTCAAATCGTGTGCGCAGGTGAGGCGAAAAGTGATCTCAAACGCCCTCGCCAAACGCCGCAGGTGAAAACAGGTCGATCCGGTCGGTGATGATGCCGTCGGTGCCCAGGACTGGCTATTCGCCAGCAAA
>JANOMD010000166.1:0-10080 GCA_031420135.1 Rhodoferax sp.
CACGCCGGTCTGTTGAGTGGTGGTCAGCAGCAGATGATGATTCTTTCCTGCGCCACGATTCGTGCACCCCGGGTGCTCTTGCTCGACGAGCCGTCACTCGGTCTGGCGCCTCTCATCACGACTCAGATATATCGGTTCATCAGCGAGTTCTCTAGGTCTGCCGAAGTCTGCGTGGTACTGACCGAGCAGATCGCGGCAATTGCCTTGAAAGTCGCAACCGATGTGCATGTGCTGCGCCAGGGCACCACCGTCTACACCGGGGACGCGAAGAAAATGGTCAGTGAAGGTCGCTCGGGTGAGCTTTCCTCGCTGTACCTCGGGTGAGTACGTCAGGTGTCCTTGCAACGAGGTCGGGCACTGGCAATGAAGGTTCGCCCGTTGCCGCGTCAAGTTCAAATACCGCCATGCTCTCCACGTGTGCCGTGTGCGGAAACATGTTCACCACGCCTGCCTTGGTGCAGCGGTAGCCTGCCTGGTGCACCAGCACATCGGCGTCGCGCGCCAGTGTGGCCGGGTTGCAACTGACGTAGACGATGCGCTGCGGCGCCCGCCAGCCAGCGCCCGACTCTGCCGATGGCGCTGACTGCTGCAACTCAGCCAGCGCCTTGACCAGTGCGAATGCGCCCTCGCGCGGCGGATCGACCAGCCACTTTTCAGCGGTGCCGTCTTTGCCCAGCATGACGGCCGTCATTTCAAACAAATTTCGGGCGACAAATTGGGTATCTGCCAGGGGTTGATTCAGAGGTGCCAGCGGCTTGTTCAGCAGGTAGTTTTCGCGCGACCGCACGATGAGCGATTCAGCGCCCTCTACGCCCAGCACTTCTCGCGCCTGCGTTGCCAAAGGCAGGGTGAAGTTGCCCAGGCCGCAAAACCAGTCGATCACGCGCTCATGCTTCTGAACATCCAGCAACCGCAGTGCGCGCGACACCAGCACGCGGTTGATGTGCGGATTGACCTGGGTGAAGTCGGTTGGCTTGAACGGCATGGTAATGCCGAAATCGGGCAGCGTATAGGCCAGCGGCGCGCCGCCAGTCTGGGCGAGGTTATCAAGCAAAACCACGGTCTCGGGCCCCTTGGACTGCAGCCACCATTGCACGCTTGGGTACTGCCGCGCAAAGCCCCGAAGACGGTCCAGATCGGCGTCGCTCAAGGGTTCCAGATGGCGCAGCACCAGGGCCGTAACGCTGTCGCCGCAGGCCAGCTCGATTTGCGGCAGCGTCTCGATAGCATCCATAGCACCAATCAGCGCGCGCAGCGGCAGCAACAAAGCGCTCACGTGGGGCGGCAACACCGGGCACTCTTTCATGTCGGCAACGTAACGGCTTTTGCGCTCGTGAAAGCCGATCAGCACAGCGCCCTTTTTGTGCACATGCCGCACCGACAGGCGGGCGCGGTTGCGGTAACCCCAGGCCGGGCCTTCGATGGGGCGCAGGATGTTCTCGGACTTGACCTTGCCCAGATGCCACAGGTTGTCTTCCAGTACGCGCTGCTTCACGGCGACCTGCGCGCCGACATGCAGATGCTGCATTTTGCAGCCGCCACAAGCACCCTCATGCAGACCGAAGTGCGGGCAGCCAGGCGTGACACGCTGCGAGGACTCGCGGTGAATCTGCATGACCACGCCCTGTTCAAAACTGTTCTTTTTGCGGTGCACATTGGCGGTCACAATTTCTGTGGCGAGCGCACCTTCGATGAAGACCACCTTGCCATCGAGTTTGTGGGCAATCCCCTGCGCCTCGATGTCCAGAGACTCAATGGTCAGGCGTTCAGGCGGCGGGTAATCTGCGGGAGTCGCAATTTTTTTATCAGAAGGCATTCACCAATTGTCTCAGGTGTAACCGCGCAGTTCGCCCAACCCAAAGGTTAAAGCACTGCCTGGCTCGATATGCCGCGTTTGCCCAGGTAGGATTTCAGCTTTTGCAGTGCCTCGTTCTGAATCTGGCGGACCCGTTCGCGGGTCAAATTCAATTGCGTACTGAGCATGTCGAGGGTTTTGGGCTCCTGGTCGTGCAGGCCATAGCGGCCTTCAATAACTTCTTTTTCGCGCCGTGACAGGGTCACCATCCAGTCCTGCAGCAGACGCTCGACTTCATGAATCTGGGTAAGCTTGCTCGGGTCCAGGGTCAACGTGTCCATCAGCGAATCTCCCAGCGATTGGCCGCCCCCCTGGTTGTCAAGGTTGGCATCCAGCGATTTGGCGGGTTCTGCCAGGGTCAGCAAATCCGTTACGCTGGCCACGTCCTGGCAGAGCATCGCGGCAATGTCGTCGGCACGTACCCCATTCGGACGCAGCGAAACGAAGGAAGCATCGCTCTCCAGTGCGCGCTTGGCCCGTAGCACGCGCTGAAGTTCCCGCACCACATTCACGGGAAGGCGCACGGTGCGGCCCTGGTAGATCAACGCCCGGTCGATCGATTGGCGAATCCACCAGGTGGCATAGGTTGAAAACCGGAAGCCACGTTCAGGTTCAAATTTGTCGATGGCGTGCATCAGCCCCAGGTTGCCTTCCTCAATCAGGTCTGACAGCGGCACGCTGCGACCCATAAAGCCTTTGGCAATGCTGATCACCAGGCGCAGGTTGTGCTCGATCATGCTTTGCCGGGCGGCAAAATCACCGGCCCTCACCCGCACGGCAACTGCAAATTCTTCGTCCGGGGTAAACAGCTCGGTACGGCGAACGCTGCGCAGATAATGGGAAAGCGAATCGCCCTGCCCGGCCTGTGGCGTCGGCCGGTTGTGAGCATCGTCAGGCACCAAACCGCCGCTGGCTTTTTCCTGCGTTGGCTTGGTGCGCTTGGTCATAACTGAACTGATGTTGCTACCGGGGCGGCAGGTACTTGGCCGGATCGACCGGTTTGCCCAGACGGCGGACTTCAAAATGCAGCTTCACGCGGTCGCTGTCGCTGCTGCCCATCTCAGCAATCTTTTGCCCCTTGCGCACAGACTGGTCTTCTTTGACCAACAGTGACTGGTTGTGTGCGTAGGCGGTCAGGTAGGTACTGTTGTGCTTCAGGATGATCAGGTTGCCATAGCCGCGCAGGCCAGCGCCAACATACACCACCCGGCCATCGGCCGCGGCGATGATCGGTGTTCCAGGCGTTCCGCCAATGTCCAAACCCTTGTTTTTGACCTCGTCAAAGCCCGCCAGAACACTGCCGGTAGTAGGCCAGATCCAGGCGATGTCGTCATCACTGGTTGCGCCCGCCGCAGCAGCTACGACAGGCGGCGTGCCAACCGGCGCGCTTGCAGGCCGGGTGGCACTTGCGGCAGCTTGCGACGCTGTGGCTACCGGCGGCACAGCGCCTGGCGTGGCGGTTGACGAAGTCACGGGTTTGGTGGCAGCTAGCCCGGTTGCCGGCGCTACCGCAACGACAGCGGCCACCGGCGGCTGAACCCTTAGCACCTGGCCGACTTCGATCTGGTTGGGGTTTTCCAACGCATTCCAGCGAACAATGTCACGCCAGTTCTGACCGCTGTCCAGGCCAATCCGGATCAGTGTATCGCCCGGTTTGACGGTGTAATAGCCCGGGCTACCCGCATTTTCGATACCGGGCGGTGGTTTCACGGTGGCGGTGGATAGGTCAGTTTTGGGTTCCATGGCGACCGGCGCGGCAACCGGTCGGCCATTGCCACGGTCTTCAACAGGTGCACGGCCAAGCGAGGTTGTGCCGCACCCAACCAGGATTGCGGTGAAGACCATGGAACACAGGCCCCGCACCAGTCTGCTGGCCATCAATCGGTCTCGACACGGTTGAACTGCCCGAAGCTGCGAAGCGTCTAGAAAACCTGCCATTGTGTGGTCCCTTTATGCAATGCCCGATTTTAGGGGAACAAAGAGCACAGCTTCCAAAATCGTGTGCTTGACGCCGGTCGCGGTTTTATCCACCACCATCAGCGCTTGCTGGCCCGGTGCGCCGCCTGGCACTGACACCGGCGCAACCAGGCGTCCCCCGACAGCAAGCTGGTCAATCCAGGCTTGCGGCAAACCATCGCCACCGGCAGCTGAAATGATGCCGGCATAAGGCGCTCCTTTGGCATATCCGGCCATGCCGTCGCCCAACAGCAGGTGAACGTTGGGCAGCGCAAGCTGGCGCAGATTATCGCGCGCTTTCTCGTGCAAGCTGCGCAATCGCTCAATGCTATAGACCTCGGTGGCTAACTGGCCCAGCACGGCAGCCTGGTAGCCGCAGCCTGTGCCGATTTCAAGCACCCGGCCCAATTTTCCGGTTGCTCCGTTTCGAAGCAGTTCGACCATGCGCGAAACGACGCTGGGTTTGGAGATGGTTTGCCCAAGGCCAATCGGCAAACTGGTGTCTTCATAGGCCTGGTTGACCAGCGCGCTGTCTACGAAGCGGTGCCGCTCAACCCGGCCCATCGTACCCAGAACAACCGGGTCGGTGGTGCCCTGCAAGCGCAGTTTGGCCACCATATTCATGCGTACCGCGCTTGAATCCATGCCATGCGCGCCATGGGTTTTCGCAGCACTGCGAACCCCTGGGCGCGCGGCCGCAGTAGCTGAAGTGGCCCGGGCCTTGGCGGGCGGCAGGCTGGAGGCGAGGTTCGCCGGAAATGAAGGCCTTTGTTTCAACATGTTGCACTTTTTGGTCAACGGTCCCGCTTAAGTGCCCTGGTGATTGCGCAACTGCATCAATGTTTGCGCCCAATAACCCAAATGGCCGTGCTCTGTCAAATCGGTCTTGAGCGGGGTCATGGCAATATGACCCTGCGCGGTGGCGTGAAAATCCGTGCCCTCAGAGTCGTCTTTGGCCGGACCAGCGCCGCCGATCCAGTACAGAGTGTCGCCGCGCGGACTTTCCTGAGTGATCACGGCCTCAGCCGCGTGGCGCTTTCCGAGGCGGCAAACCTTCATGGGCTTGATGGCCTCAGCGGGTAAGTTGGGTATGTTGACGTTGAGCAACCACGGGTCCTTTCCGGTAATCACCAGGTTGTGCGCTGCCATTTTCAGCACCAGCTCGCGCGCTTTGGCGGCCGCCGCATCAATGTGCTTCCAGCCCTTTTCTACCTGCGAAAATGCGATGGCGGGCACACCAAACAGGTAGCCTTCCATGGCGGCACCTACGGTTCCTGAATAAATTGTATCGTCGCCCATATTGGCTCCGTTGTTGATGCCTGACACCACCAAGTCTGGCCGGTAACCCAGCAGCCCGGTCAGTGCAATGTGCACGCAGTCTGCCGGTGTCCCGTTGATAAACCTGAATCCGTTGGCAGCGCGGGTGACCTGCAACGGCGAATGCAGCGTCAGGGCATTTGACTTGGCGCTGTTGTTCATTTCCGGGGCAACTACTTCGACCTCGGCCACATCTTTAAGCGCCTCGTACAGCGCCAGAATACCCGGCGCCTGGTAGCCGTCGTCGTTTGAAATCAGAATTTTCATAATCGCCTGTAGTGGGCGGTGATTGTAGGATGGCTCTATCATTGCGGATTACTTTTGAAAGACCCCCCATGTACGCCTGGCTCTGCGAAAACCCCGTTGGCATTGATGCCCTGACCTGGAAAGAATTGCCGACGCCCTCCCCCGGCGCAGGAGAGGTGTTGATTGAAATCAAGGCCGCCAGCCTGAATTTTCCGGACCTTCTGATTGTCCAGAACAAGTACCAGATGAAACCGCCGCTGCCCTTTGTACCTGGCTCTGAATATGCGGGCGTGATCATCGCCGTGGGCGCTGGTGTGACCGATTTGGAAGTTGGGCAAAACGTGGCTTGCCTTTCGGGCACGGGCGGCTTTGGTACCCATACCCTCGCGCCGGCCAATCGCTGCATGCCACTGCCCACAGGTTTTGGGTTCGTGGACGCCGCAGCCTTCATCATGATTTACGCCACATCGCACCACGCTCTCATCGACCGGGCTCAACTCAAGGCCGGTGAAACCGTGCTGGTGTTGGGCGCTGCGGGTGGCGTTGGAACGGCCGCCATCCAGATCGCCAAAGCCGTAGGCGCCAAAGTGATTGCTGCGGCTTCCACCGACGAAAAATGCGCCCTTTGCAAGTCTATTGGTGCCGACGAAACCATCAACTATCAGACCGAAAACCTGCGCGAACGCCTCAAAGCACTAACCCAAGGCAATGGACCTGATGTAATTTACGACCCGGTGGGCGGCGATTTTGCAGAGCCCGCCTTTCGCTCCATTGCCTGGCGTGGCCGCTACCTGGTGGTGGGCTTTGCGTCTGGCCCCATCCCTGCGCTGCCGTTTGACCTGGCCTTGCTCAAAGGCGCATCCATCGTGGGCGTGTTTTGGGGCGATTATTCGCGGCGCGAGCCCAAGGCCAACGCGGCGATGATGGCGCAATTGGCCCAGTGGTACAGCCAGGGCAAGGTCAAACCTGTGATTGACGCCACCATGCCGATGGCAGATTTGAAGGCCGCCTATGCCCACATGGGGTCACGGGGTGTTAAAGGCAAGCTGGTGATGGTGAACTAAAATGCCGTCCCAAAGCTGATTTGGAGGTACCAAATGCCTGATAAAAAACCTGCTGATAAACCGCCCAGTGGTTTCCCGCCGCTCAACTACCTCGAAGAAGATCTATCGACCCGACCGATGGGTTTGCATGAGATCCCGCTGCAGGCCCGCATCGACCGGGAATTGGCGATCATCAGCAGCCACCATGATCGCATTGGGAAAGCGATCAGTACCTTCTGGGGCCACCATGATTGTGACGAGTACCTTCAAAAAC
The DNA here is from genome assembly GCA_031420135.1 of Rhodoferax sp. Classification (GTDB taxonomy): domain Bacteria; phylum Pseudomonadota; class Gammaproteobacteria; order Burkholderiales; family Burkholderiaceae_C; genus JANYCG01. Next base: position 6,692 of record JANOMD010000166.1, read on the forward strand.
TGATTTTGAGTGGCGGCGACGGAGCAGGAAAAGCCAGGATCGGGTTCAAGCCGGTGGTGCTGGCGGCGCTGTTTAACCTCAGTGATCTGCATGAAGTCACTCACAGGTAGTTGCCAAAGCGGCTGCCAGTGACCTGCGAGGCGCCTTGGGCTTCAACGCCAGTAAGTCTTCAATCCGTTCGCGCCGAACATGTGCTACTATTAATATAGCTATAAACCTATATAATACGAGAGCAAGAGGCATATTTAACTGTTTTTCTTCGGAAAAAGCACTGATTTCCTGCTGAAAATCAGAAACTAATATCACCGGCAATATTAAATTTTTAAATTCAAACTGCTTCTGCTAGAGGCGTATCAAGCTCTTCGGACCACCCGCTACATCACCTTGTCAGTGATGGTCTGCGCGTAAGGCACTGAATTCTTGAATGATGGCCGTGTCTCCAGGTGCTCACTGAACCTTGCAAGGTCAGGGTACAAAGCTTGCCAATTCAGTTCAGCGAACCGAACGGACAAATATCCCAACGCGGTGCCAACAGCGATGTCGCCTAAGCCAAAGCTATCGCCCACCGCCCACCGTTGCTTGGCAGTAAGTTTGGCCATTTCGGCAACGCCGCCTTCGATCTTGCGTCGCTGGCGGGCCAGCCATTCCGGGCTGCCGCCGCCGGTACGGGTTTTCTCAAACAGCGTCAGCACCACCGCATCGCAGACGCCATCGCACAGCACTTCGAGCTTTCGCGCGGCCAGATAGCCGTCAGCATCCCGGGGAACGAGCGGCACCTGAGGATGCTTGAGTTCAAGGTATTGCAGGATGTAGCTGGACTCATACACGCTTGACCCATCGGGCAATAGCAGAATGGGCAGTTTTTCAAGCGGGTTGTAGCGCGGCGTGCTGGTGGTGCGGTCCCAAGGCACTTCGGTCAAAAGCTCAAAGGCCAGACCTTTTTCGGCAAGCGCGATGCGCACCTTGCGGGCGTAAGGGCTGGGGGTTGCGCTGATCAGTTTGAACATAGATTGCCTAGTGGAAAACCCTAGTTTACTCGTGAGTATAATATACATACTATCGGGAATAGTAACCTATTTCGACGTCCATTTCAATGTGCAACCAGTTTGAGTTTTCACACAGCCCGTAGAAAAATTCTCATGATCAATATCCCCAATTCCCCTTATACGCTGCCGGAAATGTACCAGCCCGACGTGATGGTCGAAGACAACAAGTGGTATGCGCTGGGCAAAATGGGTAAGGTGCGCCCGCTGCTGTTTGACGTGGCCAACGGCGGGTGGATCAGCATTTTGAAGGCTGAGGGCAAGGGCACGATTCAGCGGCACCGCCACGCCTCTCCGGTCACGGCATGGACGCTGGACGGCGCCTGGGGCTACCGCGAGCATGACTGGGTCGCCCGCGCCGGCAGTTTTGCCTACGAGCCCGCCGGGCACATCCACACGCTGTACATCCATCCGGACGTGGGCCACATGACGGCGGTGTTCTGGGTCAACGGACCGCTGGTTTATGTCGATGATGACGGCAACCCGACCGATTACGACGATGTTTTCCTGCGTCTGGACCGCTACACAAAGCATTGCAAGGAAGTGGGATTGGGTGAGGACTACGTGCGCTCGCTGATTCGTTAAAACGTCAAAACTAAAGCGTCAATACAAACGCCCCCAAGATTCAAAAAAAAGACCCGAGAGACAAGCCGCATGTCGAACAAAATGCACCTGATGCAGATGCTGATCCACACAGCCTGCACCCACACCCTGCTGGGCTGGGCCGACCCGAAAGACGAGCAACTTGATGGCCTGCAAGACTTTGCCTATTGGCAAAACCTGGCGCGCACGCTCGAGCGCGGTTGTTTTGACGGCGTGTTTTTTGCCGACAGCCCGGCCACGCACGCGGTGTACAAAGGCAGTGTGGTGCCCTCGGTGCAATACGGCGCCTCTTGGCCCAACCATGACCCGATGCCACTGGTGGCCGTCATGGCAGCAGCCACGAAACACCTGGGCATTGGTGTCACACTTTCCACCACCGGCACCACGCCATACCTTGCCACGCGCCGCATCTCGACCCTGAACTACTTGAGCCGGGGCCGCGTGGGCTGGAACATCGTCTCGGGCTTCAGCAATGCCGAACACATGGCCAACGGCATGGGCGTGCAGATGGCGCACGATGAGCGCTATGACCAAGCCGACGAGTTCATGGCGATTTGTTATGCGCTGTGGAACAGCGTGCCGCGTGATGCGATCTTGAAGAACGCCACGACCGGCCAGTTTGCCGACCCGGCGAAAATCAAGCAGGTTGACTTCAAGGGCAAATATTTGAGCTGCAAGGCTGTGGCACCGGTGTTGCCGTCTGACTATGGGCTGCCGTTGTTGTTTCAGGCCGGCTCCTCCGGGCGCGGCATGAAGTTCGCCATGGACCACGCCGAAATCATCTTCGCCATCCAGGGCCACGTGACGGGCATGAAGAAAAGCATGGAGCAGCTGCGTGCGGCCTCCAAAGAACACGGCAAGGGTGCCGATCCCAAAGTCTTGTACGGCCTGCAGCCCATCGTTCGCAGCACCGAGCTGGAGGCGAAGCAAAGGGCCGAAGAACTCAAGGAACGGATTCCACTGGACGCGATCCTGGCGCGGCTTTCGGGCGTGTTCGGGGTAGATCTGAGCCAGTTCGACCCGGAAATGCCGCTGTCTGAAATGGACACGCAGGCCTCGCGCGGCTTGATGTCGGCAACGCTGAGTTCAGCAGACGGCAAGGCCGTTACGCTGCGCGCGGCAGCAGCGCAATGGGCGCTGTCGGTGGCGATTCCACAGGTTATCGGCACGCCCGAACAGGTGGCCAGCGAGATCGAACATGCTTGGCGCGAAACCGGCTGTTCCGGATTCAACCTCAGCCCCACCACCAACCCCGACAGCGTGGAGGACTTTGTTGACCACGTGGTTCCGATCCTGCAAAAGCGCGGCGTGTACCGCACCGAGTACGAAGGCGAAACGTTTCGCCAGAACCTGATGGCGTGATGAACACACTCACCAAACAAGCGCCCCCCGCCATCGATTCGGCCGAGTTGCGCCGCTGCCTGGGCTCCTTCGTCACGGGTGTCACCGTCATCACCGTACTGGACGATACCGGCAATCCAATCGGCATGACCGCCAACTCGTTCAACTCGGTCTCGCTCGATCCGCCGCTGATTGTGTGGAGCCTGCGCACCAATGCGCGGACCTTTCCGGTCTACAGCAAAGCCAAACGCTTCGTTGTCAACATTCTGTCGGAAGAGCAGGTGGAGGTCTCCAACCGCTTTGCCAAATCCGGACCAGACCGTTTTGACGGGGTCGCCATCACCCCAGGCATTGACGGCTTGCCGCTGATTGATGGGTGTTCGGCCTACCTCGAATGCCACA
>JANOMD010000167.1:0-37314 GCA_031420135.1 Rhodoferax sp.
GCTGGGTGAAATTGGGCCAACACCGCAAGCGGCAGTTCCGACAAATCCACCTGGTGCGAGATGGCGGCTTTCACGGCATGTGCGACGGTTTCATGGGCATCACGAAATGCAAGACCCTTCTTCACCAGATAGTCGGCCAGATCGGTCGCCGTGGCGTAGCCCTTGAGCGCGGCGTTTTCCATCGCTTGCGCGTTCACGCTGATTCCGCCGGTCTTTTGCCCGGTGGCGGCGTCAAGCTGGCCGCCGACCATTTCGCTGAAAATGCGCAGCGTGTCCTTGAGCGTATCGACGGTGTCAAACAGGGGCTCCTTGTCCTCCTGGTTGTCCTTGTTGTAGGCCAGCGGCTGGCCCTTCATCAAGGTGATCAAACCCATCAGGTGGCCGACCACACGACCGGTCTTGCCGCGCGCAAGCTCGGGCACGTCGGGGTTTTTCTTCTGCGGCATGATCGAACTGCCGGTGGTGAAACGGTCCGCAATCCTGACAAAACCGAAGCTTTGGCTCATCCACAAAATCAACTCTTCACTCAGGCGGCTGATGTGCACCATGGTCAGCGCGGCGGCTGCAGTGAATTCGATGGCAAAGTCGCGGTCGCTCACGGCATCCAGTGAATTCTGGCAAATGCACGGCATGCCGGCTTCGTCCACCATGCCCAGCAACGTCGCGACCAGCGCGCGGTCCAGCGGATAACTGGTGCCCGCCAGCGCAGCGGCGCCCAACGGCAGGAAGTTGACGCGCCGGCGCACCTCCTGCATGCGCTGTGCATCGCGCACGAACATCTCCACATACGCCAGCAAATGGTGGCCAAAACTTACCGGTTGCGCCACTTGAAGGTGGGTAAAGCCGGGCATCACCACCTCAATGTTTTTCTCTGCAACTTCGACCAGCGCCCGTTGCAGGTCAAGCAGCAAGGCGGCGATCAGATCGATCTCGCCGCGCAGCCACAGGCGCACGTCTGTCGCAACCTGGTCGTTTCTGGAGCGGCCGGTGTGAAGGCGCTTGCCTGCAATGCCCACCAGGTCTGTCAGGCGTGCCTCGATGTTGAGGTGAACGTCTTCAAGCTCCAGCTTCCACTCGAATTGTCCCAACTCGATTTCGCCAGCAATCTGCGCCAGCCCCTTTTTGATGGAGGCCAGGTCATCCTGGCTGATGATGTTTTGGGCGGCCAGCATGGTGGCATGGGCGACGGAGCCGTCGATATCGGCCTGCCACATCCGCTGGTCAAAAAAAACACTTGAGGTGTAGCGCTTGACCAGGTCACTCATGGGCTCTGAAAACAGGGCCGACCAGGCCTCGGACTTTTTATCGAATTGATTTTGGGACATGGGTTGCTTGGGTTCAGGCGGGGCAATGGCGAAGGGCGGCAAGATCATCAATAATCAGGCGTTCAAGCCCCATTGAAAATGAGAGACACCCAAATTTTATCGGCGTTCCAGGAACTGGAACTGGCACATTCAGCGGCTGAGCCATCGCGCGCGATGGTTTTTGACGCCTGCCACGTTGGTGTTGTGCTGCGGGCGGTGCTGTTTGTGGAAGCGGTGGTTGCTGTGGTGACCATGTTCGGGGCGATCAGTTTTCTGGATTGGTTGACGCGATTGTCCCTGCTGACGGGCGCCGCCTTGCCAGCAACCCTGGTCTGGCTGCTGGCAATCTGCAGCCTGAAGAAATTTCTGGCCCGTCAGAATCAGAATGTCCAGTACATGGGGGGTGCCGTTCTGGGTGCTTTGGCCGGCCTGTATGGCTGTGCCGTGCTGGCGATGGTGGGTTTGATCGGACCGACACCCTGGCTGGCCAGTGCGTTTTCAGGTGCCGGGCTTTCCATCCTGATGGTGGCCGCTCTGGTGTTGCGGGCCAAGGGCAAGACGCCCGCCGCCACATCGGCGCGGCTGGCAGAGCTGCAGTCGCGAATACGGCCGCATTTCCTGTTCAACTCCCTCAACAGCGCGATTGCACTGGTGAGGGCGGAGCCCGCCAAAGCCGAAACACTGCTGGAAGATTTGAGCGACCTGTTTCGCCATGCACTGGTAGACCAGGGGGAATCGGTGACGCTGGCAGACGAAATTGCCCTGGCCAGGCGGTATCTGGGAATTGAGCAGGTGCGGTTTGCCGAGCGGCTTGATTTGCATTGGAGCCTTGACCCGGCAGCGGAATCAGCCAAGTTGCCCCCGTTGCTGTTGCAGCCGCTGGTTGAAAACGCCGTGCGCCACGGTGTGGAGCCCAGCGCTCACGGTGCAACCGTGAAGATATCCACACAGCGGCGTGGCTCGGTGGTGGTGATCAAGGTAACCAATACGGTGCCCGGCGGATCGGGTGAAAAGGGGCACGGTGTGGCGCTTGCCAACGTTCGGGATCGCCTGAATTTGCTGCATGACGTTCAGGGCCAGTTTCGAAGCGCTTTCAAGGACGGCGTGTTTCAGGTCCGCATCGAAGTGCCAATTTGATGGCTTGCCTGACGGTCTTCCACTGCGTCCGCCCGATTGCGTCGTTTTGTCGAGAGACGATAGGGACCCGACCATGACGCTCAGGCTGCTGCTGGTTGACGATGAAGCCCTGGCGCGATCGCGCTTGCGTACGCTGCTGGGTGATTGCACGTCGCCGGCCGTGCGTCTGGACGGCGAAGCCGCCACCGCCACGCAGGCCATGGAGCTTCTCAAACGTCTCGAATTTGATGTGGCATTGCTGGATATCAACCTGCCGGGCGCTGACGGCATGACGCTGGCACGCATGCTGCGTGAATTTCCGGATCCACCTTCGGTGGTTTTTATCACGGCGCACGCCGAGCATGCCGTGCAGGCCTTTGAACTCGAAGCGGTCGATTACCTCACCAAGCCGGTTCGTTTTGAGAGACTCGTCGCGGCGCTTCAAAAAGTAGAGCGGAGCAGGGCTGGCAGGAAGCCAGGACTGGTCGAAGAGGTGGTCATCATCCAGGATCGCGGACGCACCGAGCGGGTGTTGCTGAGGGATGTGCTTTACTTCAAGGCGGAGCTCAAATACATCACTGTGCGCACGGCCGCGCGAAGTTACATCCTGGACGGATCGGTGAATGAGCTGGAGGAGAAGTACAAGGCGCAGTTCATGCGCATCCATCGCAATGCCATCATCGCGCGGCGCGCCGTGCGTGCGCTGGTCAAGCACTACGACCCTGACGAAGGCGAAGGCTGGGCGGTACGCCTGGCTGATGTTCAGGAGCTGTTGTTTGTGTCGCGGCGCCAGGTGGGCGCTGTGCGCGAGGCAATTGCCGGATGACCCTGGAATTTCGGCGCAATGAAGCACACCATGGAAGGCCAGAACATGACTGAGTCAATGGATGCGGGTTCCACCGCGACAGACGCCGTTGCAGCGCCGGTCGAGCAGCCCAACCGTGTTTTGCTGGAGATGCCAGTTGACATACGCAGTCTGTCGCTGGTGGTGCTGGCCGGCTTGGGATGCCTGTTTGTGCTGCACTGGGCCAAAGCCTTTTTCATTCCTGTCATGGTCAGTGTCATGTTCAGCTACGCGTTGTCCCCGATCATCAACTGGATGGAGGTGAAAAGAGTGCCGCGCTGGTTGAGTGCGGCAATTCTGCTGGTGGTCATTTTGGGTGCCATTGTGTCGGGTGCCTACCGATTGAGCGACGAAGCTGCCAAGCTGCTTGAAGCGCTGCCGGCTGCCGCCCAGAAGTTCAGGCAAACCGTCAAAAGTCAAAGTGGAAATTCAGCCAGCCCGCTGGAAACCGTCCAAAAGGCGGCGAGCCAGATTGAACTGGCGGCGCAGGACACGAATGCCAAGCCTGCGGCTGTTCCGGGTGCCTTGCGCGTGGTGGTCGATACGCCGCGTTTCAACGTGAGGGACTATCTGTGGTCGGGGACCCTCGGCTTGATGGCCTTGCTGGGACAGGCCACAGCGGTGATCTTTTTGACCTACTTCCTCATGCTCTCTGGCGATACTTTCAGGCGAAAGCTGGTCAAGCTCGCCGGGCCGCGCCTGAGCAGTAAAAAAGTGACCTTGCAAGCGCTGCATGAAATCACCGACCAGATCCGGCTCTATTTGCAAATGCAAGTGTTCACCAGCGTTCTGGTGGGCTTGTTGAGCTGGCTGGCATTGCTGGCCATTGGCCTGGAGAATGCGGCCGTTTGGGGCGTGGCGGCGGGGGTGCTGAACCTGGTGCCCTACCTGGGCTCTCTGGTCATGACAGGCGCCACTGCGCTGGTTGGATTTTTGCAGTTTGGTTCCTTGAACATGGCATTGCTGGTCGGTGGCGCCTCGCTGCTCATTCACGCTGTGGTGGGCAACCTGCTGACACCCTGGCTGACCAGTCGCACCAGCCAATTAAGCCCGGTCGCCGTGTTTGTCGGCTTGCTGGCCTGGGGTTGGCTGTGGGGCGTGTGGGGCTTGTTGCTGGGCGTTCCGATTCTGATGATTTTCAAAGCTGTTTGCGACCGGGTGGATGACCTGAAACCAGTTGGCGAGTTACTTGGCTCCTGAACCGGCACCGCCTCCTTTAGCCGGTGTTCCTCAGCCCGGCAGCAATGCCGTTGATTGAAATGTGAATGCCGCGCTGCACGCGTTCGTCGGCCTGGCCAGCCCGGTAACGTCGCACCAATTCCACTTGCAGATGATGCAGCGGGTCAATGTAGGGAAAGCGGTGGCGGATAGAGCGCTGCAACGCCGCATTGTTTGTCAGGCGCTGTTTGTCGCCTGTAATGAGTGTCAATGCATTGGCGGTCCGGTGCCATTCTGCCTCGATGGCAGTGAAGATTTTTTTTCGCAAGCGCGCGTCAGTGACCAGTTCGGAATAGCGGGAGGCCAGCGCCAGGTCGCTTTTGGCCATCACCATATCCATGTTCGACAGCAGCGTCCTGAAAAATGGCCAGTTGCGGTACATTCTCTGCAGCAATGCGGGTTGTCCGTGTGCGTCTTGAATGAAGGCGTCAACCGCCGAGCCAAAACCATACCAGCCGGGCAGCGTCAGCCGACATTGCCCCCAGCTAAACCCCCAAGGGTTGGCGCGCAGGTCCTCGATTTTTTGGGAGGCCAGTTTCACCGACGGGCCGTCCCTAGGTGAAACAGCCCCCTCGGGGGGCAGCGCAGTACGCGAAGCGACAAGCGTGGGGGCCAGTTTCACCGACGGGCCGTCCCTAGGTGAAACAGCCCCCTCGGGGGGCAGCGCAGTACGCGAAGCGACAAGCGTGGGGGCTACATACCGCGAAGCAGGGCGCGAGCCGATGTTCAGCTCGGCAATTTCGCGGATTGGGGTTGAATCGAAAAAGTACTCCGTGAATCCAGCTGTGCCATAAACGAGCGCACGGTAGGCCGCCATGCTTGACTCCGAAAGTTTCGCAGCGGCCGCCAGAAAGTCCTCAACAGCCGGCTTCGTCGGTGCCAGCAGTGTGGCTTCGAGGGTGGCCGCCACAAGCGTTTCGAGGTTCCGTCGGCCAATTTCAGGATTGGCATATTTCGACCCAATCACCTCGCCCTGTTCTGTCAGGCGAATCTGTCCACGCACCGTACCCGGCGGTTGCGCCAGAATGGCCTGGTAGCTCGGACCGCCACCGCGGCCCACGGTGCCACCCCGGCCATGAAACATTCTGAGCTTGATTCCTGGCGCCACCTCATCGAACAGCGCAACCAGGGCTATTTCGGCGCGGTAGAGTTCCCAGTTGCTGGTGAAGATGCCCCCATCCTTGTTGCTGTCCGAATAGCCCAGCATGATGTCCTGCTCCGCTCCGCTGCGCCTGACCATTTGTGCCACGCCCGGCAGTGCATAAAACTCGCGCATGATGGGCGCCGCATTGCGCAGGTCTTCAATCGTTTCAAAGAGAGGCACCACGATGAGGTCATTGACAGCGGCGGTGTCGAGCGTGCCACGCATCAGCCCGGCCTCTTTTTGAAGCAGCAGCGCCTCCAGCAAATCACTGACCGTTTCTGTGTGGCTGATGATGTAGTGGCGAATGCTCTGAGGACCATACTGCTGCAGCATGCGCCTGGCAGTTTCGAAAATTTCAATTTCGCTCTGGGCCAGCGCAGAGTAGTCGGTGCCCAGGACGCGAATTGACCGTGCGTCATTGAGCAGCTTCATCAGCAAGTTTTGCCGGGCGCCCTCGCCCAGACTGGCGTAGGCCGGCTCCATGCGCGCAACCCGCAACAACTCTCCTATCACCGCTTCATGCTTGTCAGAGTTCTGCCGCAGGTCAACCGTGGCCAAATGAAACCCGAAAACCTCAACCGCCCGGATCAGCGGATGAAGGCGGCTGGCCGCCAGCGCTGCGCCGTGGTGCGCAGTCAGCGAGTGCTCAACCGTGCGTAAATCTGCACAAAACTCCTCAGCTTTGGCGTAGGCGTTTTGGGGCGCCACTGCGTGACGCGCGGCATCACCGCCCGTCAGGTTTTTAAGGGTGGCTGCAAGGCGTGCATACACGCCTGTGAGTGCCCTGCGGTAGGGCTCGTCCTGCCGGTGCTCATTGGTGTCGGGAGAACTGTTGGCAAGCGCCTGCATTTGCGCAGAGCAATCGACCAGCATCGCAGAAATCGACAGCTCCGCGCCGAGAAAGTGCACCTCCGTCAGGTAATGCCGCAAAGCAACCTCCGACTGGCGCATGAGTGCGTACTCAAGTGTTTTGGCTGACACGTTGGGGTTGCCGTCGCGGTCACCGCCAATCCACTGGCCCATGCGCAAGAACGTATGGACGCCATGCTGGCCCAAATGTCCTTCCAGTTCGGCATACAGTTTGGGTATTTCACGCAGGAAAGTGGACTCGTAATAGCTGAGCGCGTTCTCAATCTCGTCGTTGACGGTGAGTTTGGTGAACCGCAGCAGGCGCGTTTGCCAAAGTTGCATCACGCGAGCCCGGATTTGGGCTTCGTTCAAGGCCATCGCTTTTGGACTCCACGCATCTTTGGTGGAGCCATAGGCGAGCCTGCGCTCCCGAATGGCGTCCCGTGCGGTCAACAGCATTGCGATATCCCGCTCGGCATCCAGAATGCTCTTGCGCTGGACCTCGGTCGGATGCGCAGTCAGCACCGGCGAGACGAAACTCTCGGCCAGCATGGCTGCAATTGCTTTGGGTGAAATGCCCGCCCATCGGCAGCGGGCTATCGCCACTTCAATGCTGCCTTCCTGGGACTCACCCGCGCGTTCGTGGACTTCGCGTCGGCGAATGTGATGCCGGTCCTCGGCCAGGTTGGCCAAATGGCTGAAATAGGTGAACGCCCGGATGACGCTGACAGACCTGTCACCACTAAGTGCCTTGAGCAGCTTTTTCAGTGCTTTATCCGCCTGTGTATCGGCGTCGCGCCTGAATGCCACAGACAGTTTGCGAATTTGCTCAATTTGGTCAAAGGCCGCCTGCCCCTCTTGTTCCCGAATGACGTCGCCCAATAGCCGCCCCAACAGTCGTATGTCTTCGACCAGCGGACGCTCATTGGCCTTCATTTTCGACGGTGGGCGATGCCCTTGCTCTGAGGTGATGGTCATGGTTCACAATGCTAGCATCCGGGCAACAGCACAGTCTTTGGAGATTTCAAACAGGTGACGACATTGAGCCAGCTCCCGCATTCGACTTCAGGCAGGCCGGCCTCCATCATTGGCAATCTGCCGGAGCATCAGGCCATTCCCCTGAATCTGACCATTGCCACGCGGGAAAGCCGCCTGGCGCTGTGGCAAGCCGAGCATGTGAAATCGTTGCTGGCGCTACAGGGACACACCGTGAAATTGTTGGGCATGACAACCCGTGGGGATCAAATTCTGGACCGGTCGCTGAGCAAAGTCGGCGGCAAGGGCCTGTTTGTGAAGGAATTGGAGACGGCATTGGAAACTGGCGATGCCGACCTGGCGGTGCATTCGCTCAAAGATGTCCCGATGGATTTGCCAGAAGGCTTCACGCTAGCCTGTGTGATGGCGCGGGAAGATCCACGTGACGCGTTTGTTTCCAGCCGGTACCGGACGTTTGCAGAACTTCCGAAAGGTGCGATCGTAGGTACATCAAGCCTGCGGCGTCTGGTACTGTTGCGCGCGTTGCGGCCCGACCTGAAGATTGAATCCCTTCGCGGCAATCTGGACACGCGGCTTCGCAAGCTTGACGAAGGCCATTTTGACGCCATCGTTCTTGCCGCTGCGGGTCTCAAACGCCTTGGACTGTCGAACCGTATCGCAGCCGTTTTTGAGCCAGGCGAAATGCTGCCCGCAGCAGGGCAGGGTGCATTGGCGATTGAGACCCGAACGGCAGGTCTCGATGTAGCTTCTGCACTGGCTCCTTTGGTCCACATGCCTTCCTGGTTGGCCGTTACCGCAGAACGCGCTGTCAGCCGGACCCTGGGCGGCAGTTGTTCGATGCCGCTTGCGGCACACGCAACCTGGTCTCACGATAAGCCGGGGCAGAAGAGCGAAATTCTGGAAATTTCCGCAATTTGGGGAGCGCTGGATGCGCCGACTGTCCCGGGCTCGCCTGGCGAACTGGTCCGCGCAAAATTGGCGGGCCGGGTGACAAGCTTTGAAGCTGCCAACGAGATCGGTGTAAAGGTCGCTCAAATGCTGATCGGGGCTGGCGCGAAGAGCTTGCGCGGGGCATCCTGAGTGCGGGTGCTGGTTACCCGGCCGGTTGGTGACGCTCAAGACTGGGTGGATAAGTTTCAGGCTGCCGGATTCGACGTTTTGCAGCTTCCATTGATAGAGATCGCGCCGGTCAGGGACCAGCGTGAATTGATAAGCGCATGGCGTCGAATTTCCGGTTTTGACGCGGTGATGTTTGTCAGCGGCAATGCCGTGGCACATTTTTTTGCCGCCAAACCACCCCAAGCACGGTTTTTTTCTGGCCAGGCGGAAGGCAACACGAGAGCTTGGGGAACGGGTCCCGGAACACGGCAGGCTTTACTTGCCGTGGGCATCAACCCCAACCGCATAGACACCCCCAGTCTGGGCGCTTTGCAATTTGACTCGGAAGCGCTCTGGGACGTTGTGATGCGCCAGGTCACTGCTCAAAGCAAGATCTTGATAGTTCGGGGGACCAGCACTCGGACAGGTGAACCGCCGGTCACTGGCTCTGCCGCGAATGGTTGTACTGTTGCAGCAGCGGGTCGGGACTGGCTGGCGCAGCGTCTTGTGGAATGTGGCTGTGCGGTTGAGGTCGTCATTGCCTACCAAAGATTTTCACCGGCATTTACCACTGCGCAAGAAAGCCTGGTGCAACGCGCCATCATGGACGGCACGGTTTGGTTGTTGAGCAGCAGTGAAGCAGTCAACAATCTGGTTGCCGCGTTTGCAGACCAACCGTGGCGCATGGCGCGCGCTGTTGCTACCCACTCTCGCATTGCACAATGCGCGCGACAGGCCGGATTTGGTGTTGTTTGCGAGTCACGTCCCTCGTTCGATTCTGTCGTGGCCTCGATAGAATCCATGGGATGAGCACCCCAGCAAACCCGGCAGAAAATTCTGATTTGGGGGCGGTGGCTTCCCAGTCAGAAAAGGTCGTGGCGCCTATGTCAGGCACTGACACAGACTCCCGGATCGGCGTTGCACAACCCATCTCCGCCAGGGCTTGGTGGATGGGTGCCACAACATTGCTTGCTCTGGCGGCCTTGCTCGCTGCCTTGCTGCTTTGGCAACGGTTGTCGACGGTCCAGGAGCAGCTAGCGAGGCAAATTGCCGATACCGCCGTCCAGGCGATTGAAGCCCGCACGATGGCGCGTCAAGCGATTGAAGTGGCGCAAGAAGCGGCCGCCAAACTCGCGGTGTCGGAATCCAGACTGAACGAGGTGACCCTGCAGCGCAGCCAGTTGGAGAACCTTGTCCAAAGTCTCTCGCGTACGCGCGATGAAAATTTGGTAGTAGATATTGAATCCGCCGTGAGACTGGCCCAGCAGCAGGCGCAACTCACGGGAAGTGTTGAACCCCTGTTGGCGGTACTCAAATCTGCCGACCAGCGCGTGACGCGGGCTGCCCAACCCCGACTCAATGCACTGCAGCGAGCCATTGCGCGGGATGTTGAGCGCGTCAAGGCGACCGCATTGAGTGATACACCGGCAATGCTTGTGAAAATGGATGACCTGGTTCGCATGGCCGACGATTTGCCACTGGTCAATGCCGTGGGCAAACCAGTGGTTGGCAACTCTGGTTTTGACCCGGTTTCAGATTCACCATCAGAAGCAGCGCCAACCTGGTGGAAGCGTGCGTTGCAGACCTTGGCCCAGGAGGTTCGCGGCCTTTTACGGGTAAGTCGCATTGAGCAACCGGAAAGTGCTTTGCTGTCACCAGAGCAGTCTTATTTTGTTCGGGAGAATTTCAAACTCAAAGTGCTCAATGCGAGGTTGGGACTTCTGGCCAGGCAGTTAGAGTCGGCTCGTGCCGATTTGAGGGCTGCCACCGAGTTCCTCAACAAATATTTTGATCCTGCTTCCCGGAAAACCCAAAGTGCCGCCGCGCTGCTGAAGCAAGTGCAGACTGAAATGCGCTCGCTGGAAGTGCCGACTATGGATGGCACTTTGGCGGCGTTGGCCACAGCGGCTGCCGGGCGCTAGCGCCGGTTGGACAACCTGATGCGATTTGCGCTGACTTTACTTGCACTATTTGCCATTGCTGTGGCGGTGGCGCTGGTCGCCGGAAATAACCAGGGGACAGTCACCCTGTTTTGGCCCCCGTACCGGGTCGATCTGTCGGTGAACCTTGTCCTCGCGGTTCTGGCAGGTATGTTTGTCACACTGCATCTGGCGCTGCGCGCATTGAGTTTGCTGTTTGGAATGCCGGGTGAGGCACGCCGCTGGCGAATTCAGCACCGCGAGCGGACCATGTTCGTCGCGCTGCTGGATTCCCTGTCGCATTTGGCCGCAGGCCGTTTCATCCGGGCACGCAAATCAGCCGAAATGGTGCTGCTGCAGGAGGGCGCCCTTCACCGTGGTGGCGAAAAACCGGCTTACGGCGATCAGTTGAGGGCGCTGACCCATCTGCTGGTTGCCGAAAGCGCGCATTCGCTGCAAAACCGTCAGGATCGGGAGGTCCATTTCCAGCTTGCACTGAGCCAGTCCGAAAAAGCCGCTGCGCAGGAGGCAATGGAAGGCGTCAAGTTGCGCGCGGCGCGTTGGGCCATGGAGGAGCGGGACCCAGTGGCCAGTCTGCGCTGGCTGGACGAGTTGCCGCAGGGTGCCTCGCGCCGCACCGTTGCGTTGCGGCTGCGTCTTAAAGCCGCGCGGCTGGACGGGCAGACGGCCAGCGCGCTGGAAACGGCTCGGCTGTTGGCCAAGCACCGTGCATTCTCCGTATCCGCAGGAGAAAGCATTGTGCGAGGGCTGACACTTGAAATGCTCAATGGCGCACACGATGCGGTTCAATTGCAAAAATTTTGGGATAACCTGGAAACGACAGACCGAACCCATCCGGATATTGCCCTCGCCGCGGCAAAGAAATTGCTCAGTTTGGGTGGTGAAGTGGGTCTGTCACGAAACTGGCTAGTCCCCGTTTGGGATCAAATGTTGCAAAAATCGGCCGGACTGACGGAGTCCCAGCGTGTCAAATTGATTGAAGCGCTGCAGCAGGGCTACGCCTTGGTTGATGGTGCACCCGATGCCGCCTGGTTGACACGCATTGAGACCGCGCAAATGCGCAACCCAGGCGACGCAAAATTGCAATATCTCGCTGGTATCACGTGTATGAGTCTGAATCTTTGGGGAAAAGCACAGCAATTGCTGGCCCAGTCCGTATCCCAGTTGCTTGGCAGCTCGCTTGAACAGACCGCTTGGTTGGAATTGGCCAACCTCGCAGAACAACGTGGCGATGCGGATGCCGCCAATCAGGCCTACAAAAAGGCGCTGATCAGCGTTGCACGGACGTAGTTGAAAGCCCTTTGGGGCTTGGGCTTACTGCGGCAAAGTTTCCTCAAACGGCAATTGCAGCGAGCGCAGGTCTCGTTTTGTCTCAACCAGCACCAGAGGTTCTGCATCGATCTGAGCCGCTGCCGGGCGGTCGCGGGGCACGTGAATGGGTTTGGCTTCTGCTGCGATTGCCGCTTGTACCGATGCAACTTTCTCTAAATCAGAATTGACCCAGGAGAGCCCCGAACTTTGGGCAACCCGGTTCAGTGTTTCCACTGGCAACAGGAAGCTTTGCACTTTGGGCAATCCTGTCGAAGGCACCACTGGCGTCGCGGCTTGCGTGGTACCGATCACCGGGGCTGGTTTTTCCGGAGCTGTCGGAAGTGCCGACGCCACCATTGCTGGTGCAATCGAAGGCTCCACCTTGGCCGCAATGTGGGGATCGGCTTTCACCGTGAAATAGGAGCTTGTGCCGTGCGCACTGGTCTCACGCGGCGAGTTGGATGACTCGGCCGGAGTGGCCCGGCCTGGATTTTCGGCAAAGCCGTCCAACGCCTGTTGAGCCTCGCGCGGGGCTTGATCCTGCCTGTCACCCCGGTCCTCACGCGGGTTACGTTCGCGGCCATGGCGGTCACGTGATCGTTGTTCGCGTGGCTGACCGGTGTCAGAATTGACGTCAATCGGGTTTGGGGTGCGAGCCGCCGTCGCATGGCTGCCACCTTGCGTTTCGTCACCGGTTCCAACTGCCGCTGCTACGCCATCCGGGTTTTCTGCCTGACGGGCATTTCTGTCTGGGCGGCGTTCACCTCGGTTGTCTGGGCGAGCATCAGTTCGGGGTTCGCGCTCCTGTTGCGAAGGGTTTGCCGATCCGTCAATTCCGGTTTCCGAACGACCGTCAGTGCGCTCTGTGCGCTCGGTGCCTCGGTCCGCGTTGCGACCCCGACCGCCCCGATCCGGGCGCTCACCGCGCTCACTACGCTCTGGACGCTCTGGACGATCACTATTGCGTGGACCTCGGTCTGAACGAGATTCGCGCGGTGTACCTTGCGCACCAGCGGACGTGTCCCGGTCTGCCAATGGACCGGTCGAGGTCAAACTTGGTGGTGTATTGCCATCGTTCGGCAAAGATTTGCCGTCGGCATCAAAACGATCCCGTTGCTGGTTTGACACAGGGCGCTCGCCTCTGGCTCCGCGCTCACTGCGCTCAGACCGGCCGCCTCGACCGCCGCGGTTACCTCTGCCTTCAATTCGGCTGCCGTCCCGCCCGTCGCCACGGCCCTCAGGTCGGCCGTCTCGAACGCCGTCACGCGGACGATCCCGGCCAGCACCGTCGCGGGGTTTTTGCTCGTCCTGCCTGGCTTTGGTCGGAATTGCTGGCGAGGGTGCTGGTGCACGTGCCGTCACAGGCGCCGCGCCAAACAGGCTTTTAATCCAGCCAAAGAAGCCGTTCTCAGCCGGCGCGGCTGCCACTGCCACTGGTACCGGCACTGGGGCCGGGCGTGGCGCTGCCGCATGGGGTTTGACCACGTCAGATTTTGGCACCGAGACCGGCGCTGGCGCATCCGGCAGCACGCCCTTGATGATCGGCGTCTGCTTGTTGGTCGGCTCTTGCGAGCGGCGCGTCACACCCGTCGGGTCTTCCATCTCTTCAGCCATTTTGTAGCTGGCTTCGATGTTGTCCAGACGCGGGTCGTCGTGTTTCAGGCGCTCGAGTTTGTAGTTGGGCGTCTCCAGCGTTTTGTTGGGCACCAGCAGCACGTTGATGCGCTGCTTGAGCTCGATCTTGGCGACCTCGGAGCGTTTTTCATTCAACAAAAACGAGGCGACATCAACCGGAACCTGGCACAGCACCGAAGCCGTGCTGTCTTTCAAGGATTCTTCCTGAATGATGCGCAGAATCTGCAAGGCGCTGGATTCCGTGTCGCGAATATGGCCCGAGCCACCGCAGCGCGGGCAGGGGATCGATGCGCCTTCAGACAGCGCCGGGCGCAGCCGCTGGCGGCTCATCTCCATCAAACCGAATTTGCTGATGGTGCCAAACTGCACGCGCGCTCGGTCTTGCCGCAGCGCATCGCGCAGGCGGTTTTCGACATCGCGGCGGTTGCGGCTTTCTTCCATGTCGATAAAGTCGATCACGATCAGGCCACCCAAGTCGCGCAGGCGCATCTGGCGTGCCACTTCTTCAGCGGCTTCCAGGTTGGTGCGGGTGGCGGTTTCTTCGATGTCGCCACCGCGAATCGAGCGAGCCGAGTTCACGTCCACGCTCACCAGCGCTTCGGTGTGGTCAATCACAATCGCGCCGCCGCTGGGCAACGTGACGGTGCGGGCGTAGGCCGATTCAATCTGGTGCTCGATCTGGAACCGGCTGAACAGCGGCGCGTCGTCGCGGTAGCGCTTCACGCGGGCGGCATGCTCGGGCATGACGTGGGCCATGAACTGCTGCGCCTGGTCGTACACGTCGTCGGTGTCGATCAGGATGTCGCCGATGTCGTGGTTGAAGTAATCGCGGATTGCGCGAATCACCAAAGAAGATTCCTGATAGATCAGGTACGCGCCCTTGCCGCCCTTGGCCGCGCCGTCAATCGCGCCCCAGAGTTTCAGCAGGTAGTTCAAGTCCCATTGCAGCTCGGGCGCGGTGCGGCCAATGCCGGCGGTGCGCGCGATGATGCTCATGCCGTTGGGGTATTCGAGCTGGTCCAGCGCTTCTTTCAGATCCGCCCGGTCTTCGCCTTCAATGCGACGGCTGACACCGCCGCCGCGCGGGTTGTTCGGCATCAGCACAACATAGCGGCCAGCCAGCGACACAAACGTCGTCAGCGCCGCGCCCTTGTTGCCGCGCTCTTCTTTTTCGACCTGCACCAGCAGCTCCTGGCCTTCGCGAATCGCATCCTGAATGCGCGCCTGGCTAACCGATACGCCTTGCTGGAAATACTGTTTCGAGATTTCCTTGAACGGCAAAAAGCCATGGCGGTCTTCGCCGTAGTCAACAAAACAAGCTTCCAGCGACGGCTCGACCCGCGTCACCACGGCCTTGTAAATATTGCCTTTGCGCTGCTCGCGCCCTTCGATTTCAATCTCGTAATCGAGCAGTTTTTGCCCGTCAACAATCGCCAGGCGGCGCTCTTCTGCCTGCGTGGCGTTAATCAGCATCCGTTTCATGGTTGCGTCTCCTTCTTCAGTTCAACATGCCCACACCGTTGGATGGGGCGATTTGGCTCTACGAGCTAAAGATGTCGGAACTGGCGCTTTGAAGTGAGGAGGAATTGCCGGAGAACTGCGACTCAAATTTTGAGTTGCAGCATAGGCGCGGGGAGGGCAGCGAGGGGTTGCGTTTGTGGGTGCGCTATCGGGTGAGTAGCGGTTCGCGCTATTTCTCCCGTAGCGGATTGCGCCCTTTTTGTGGGGGCCAGAGCCTTATCGATGAATGCAAGCGCGGCGAAAGTGCCTTGCCAGCAAACTTGAATCAGGCTCAAAAATACAAACATCTCGCTTCAATCCGTTTGCAGCGCGGTGGCTGCAAACTTGTTATTCCGTATCAAAATCTTCAATGCGTCAATCCAACCGTAAGACCTGCAAACCACCCCAGGCATTTGGCTTGGAGTCTGCTTGACACGTCATGCGGCGACATCGACTTGGGGCTAGCCGAAGCTGCTTCGGGTTGGGCTGAACTGGCTGTAAGTCGGTGAACTAAACTTCACCCAAACGACCCACGAACCTTCAGAAAAATCAACCACTTACAGCGTAACGCTAGTGAAACACATTATAGAGGCCATTTCAGCACCGGCCACAGCGCCCACCACAGCACCCGTCACAACTGCGAGTTCCAGCTTGGTGACGGTCGATGAAAATTCTGACGGCCAGCGGCTCGACAATTTCCTGATGCGTCAGCTTAAAGGCGTGCCCAAAACGCATGTCTACCGCATCATCCGCAGCGGCGAAGTGCGCATCAACAAAGGCCGTGCCCAAGCCGACACCCGCGTTCACATCGGCGATGTGGTGCGCCTGCCGCCGGTTCGTGTGTCCGACAAAATCGCCGAAAAACTGGAAAACCCGGCTCCCGCCCGCGAGTTCCCGATCTTGATGGAAGACGACCACCTCATCGCCATCGACAAACCGGCGGGCGTGGCGGTACACGGTGGCAGCGGTGTGAGCTTTGGCGTGATCGAGCAACTGCGCCGCGCCAGGCCGCAGGCCAAATTTCTGGAACTCGTCCATCGCCTGGACCGGGAAACCAGCGGCATTCTGCTGGTCGCCAAAAAGCGCTCTGCCTTGACGAATCTGCAAGACCAGTTCCGCGAGCGCGAAACCGGCAAAACCTACCTCGCGCTCGTCGTCGGCGCATGGCCTGCCAATAAGAAGGTGCTGGACAAACCGCTGGTCAAGTTTTTGCTGCCGGGCAAGGATGGTATGGATGGCGAACGCCGCGTCAGGGTTGCCAGCAAGGATGACCCGGATGGCATGAAATCCGTGACCTTGGTAAAAGTTGCCAAACGAAGCGAAAAATTTACGTTGCTTGAAGTGACCATCAAGACCGGGCGCACCCACCAGATCCGCGTACATCTGGCCAGTGAAGGTTTTCCGATTGCGGGCGACGATAAATACGGTGACTTTGAAGTCAACAAAACGCTGCAAAAGCAAGGTTTGAAGCGGATGTTCCTGCATGCCTGGCGCTTGCAGTTTTCGCATCCGGCGACGGGCGAGCGGGTTGAGTTGCTGGCGGAACTGCCTCAGGAGTTGTTGCGAATCGATATGCTATATAATAAATAGCTATATCTCTAATGTATTCGAGGGCTAGAGTTCTATTTTGTTAAAAGATACAGCCCTGCAGGCGCTTAAGCTAAAAAATTAACTCTCAGGTTAATTTAATCGAATATTGCATCACGATTTTCATCCTCAGTATTGAGGATGCATTGATCTACCGTCGCTGCTCCAATTTTGTTTGAGTAACCGCCAAGCGACATTGCGCGGCAATGCTCAAACAAGCTTATCAAACCTATTGGAGTCAACATCATGATGTCACATACCTTCAAGCTCTCAGCCATTCCCTTTGCGGCGTTTCTCGCAGCTTGCGGCGGTGGGAGCAATTCTGTCATTGACGCCGCAGCACCGGCACCCACCCCCGCGCCGGTGGTGGTCAGCGTTGCGCCCTCGGTGGAGCCTGCACTTGAGGCGGCCAAAACATTTTTGGCCAAATACGACGCCTTGCTGGCCACGGCCATTCCGACGCCAGGTTCCGCTGCAACAGCGCTCAATGACGGCTGCTACCTGGCCAATGGCCGTAGCAAGGCATACATCGTTGCCGATTTCGATGCCGACCCGCTGGCGGTGGCCAGCCGACAAGCCGGCGTAGGCACCGTGCGCAGCAACGTGAAAGTGTTGGCTGACCGCACGGTCGCCAATGCCGACGGCACCAGCCGACGCGAGATCGACGTCAAATACGACGTTGCGTTCAAAGACGGCAGCAAGTTCGAAAGCCCGGCCGACACCGTGCCCGAAGAAACCATCCTTTCAGGCAGCTCCGCCGGTGCCAAGCTGGCCGATGGCAGCGCCTGCGCCACCAGCGAGAGCAAGAGCGATTGGCGGTTTTTTGGTAATCGAAAAATCGTCACTACGTTTGTCAATGCGACCAACCAGTTCACTGATCGATCGGCACTGGCAACCGGTCTTCCCTTGGCACCCCCCTTGCTTCACCGCAAGTTTGTCACGCTGGGTGTGCAAGACCCGGCCAAGCTGGCCACCTATGCGACCATCACAGGCCCTGGGCTGATCAGCAGCACGAGTTTGACAGTGAAGTTGGTTTCACCCAGGCTGCTGCGCGACGCCCCAGAATTTGCGGGCAAGAACGGTAATTTTGTCAATTGGAAAGACGATGACAACTTCAGGGTTTGCCGCAATGCGAGCGGTGGTAATGCAGCAGCGGAAATCGCTGACTGCGTGTTGAATGGTGCCACAGAGGATCGCTGGCTCGCGCCTGACAACGTCAACCCGGCGGCACTTGACACGGCGTTCGCTGTCTATGGCTTCGTAGCCGGTGGCACCTACACCATCAACCTTTTCGCGGACGATGGTTGGAAAACAGTCAACGGCCAGCTAGGCAAAACCCCCATCGCCACCTACTCCTCCAAGCTCGAAAACCTGCCATTCAGCGCAGCAGCCTTGGCCCCAGCGGGTAGCCAAAGCCTCTACCCATCCGTGCTCACCGGCTCTAAAACCAACGCCGAGGTGGGTACTGCAATTCTGGTCAAGTCACCGTATTCACTGAACTTGACTTGGTCTGCACCCGGTGCCATGCCGGATGGCCGCAAGGTGGCGCACACCAACGTCTATTTCTACGAGCAAGGCCGTGCATCTGCTGGCACCACCTTCAACCCAGCCAGCCGCCAGATCAGCATCGAGTATCCTGGTCCCACGGCGACTGCACTCAATGCCACCGTACCAGCCGCAGCGGCACAGCTGGTCACACCCACATACGCGGAGATCGGCATTCAGTACGGCAACCGCAATGGCAACACGGTGCGGGCGGTCTACGCCTGGCAATGAGTGATTCGTGATTGACCAATAAAAAGGGCGGCGGGTGCAAAACACCCGCCGCTTTGATTTGTGTTGGTTGAATTTGTGTCGAGTGTGTCAGTCGCCAAAGGCCGGCATCAGCGGCGGCACAGACCGCACGTTGGCCACCAGCGCGCGCAGCGAGCGCGCGCCAGTTTTCTCGCGGATGTGGTTCACGTGGGTGCGAATGGTCGATATAGCCGTGCCCAAAGTGCTGGCCACTTCGCCAACCGACTGGTCTTCGTTCAACGCACGCAGCACGCGCTCTTCACCTGATGTCAGGCCGTGGTTTTGTGCATAGAAGGCGATGGACAGCGACTCTGCACAGGCCGCGCGCTCGAACACCAAGGCGATGTGCCCAACCTGCGATGTGTTTAGCGTGCCAATCGAAACAGTAGCAGGCAGCGGAACCAGAATGATCGAACCTTGAGTCGTGCCTTGTGTCGACCCTTTCGATGCGCCGATCTTCATGGCAGCCCGCCTGCCGCTGAACGCCCTGTGCATCGCGTCGGCAAACACTTTCGCATCCCGCTCGCGCCACGCCTCCAGCGCCCGCCCGCGTACCCGCAAGCGCTGCTCGCGCGCCAGCGCGCCGCGCGCTGCCCGGTTGATGTGTACCACCTGCCGATTCGCGTCAACGACGATCAGGCCGTAAGCCAGTTCGTTGAAGAGACGCAGTAGCGCAACACTGGCTGACGAAACATCGGCCGGTAGCCGCGAGAAGCGCCGTCGGTCATTCGCGACCTCATTCCGCCCCACCGTACTGGTCAGATCGAGCTGTACATCATTCAAGTCGCTGACACCGTCAAAATCTTCTGCATTCTTCATGGCCGTCTCCCGAAGTTACATCGAGCGCTGACACTCGACGTAACTCAGTGTTACTGGAATTAACCGCCCTGAAAATTCCTCTTGCGTGTTAGCGCCTACCCCACTGAGGGCTTAGTTGCCTCTAATACTTTCGTGTAATGTTCGCAGACGGCAAAAGCGCGATATGCTTGACCTGTGAACGTTCCCCACACCGTGCTGGTTCTTGACGATCACCCCATGATGCTGGGTGCGATGGTGATTGCGCTTTCCGTTGTAGCGCCCGAGGCAGAGGTACATAGTGCTTCTAGTTTAGGAGCGGCGTTACGTCTTGCGGAGACTCACATTTTTGACTTTGCCATCATCGACTTAGGGTTGCCGGACTCGTCTGGCATCCCGGTGCTGCATCGACTCAGGCTGGCTGCGCCAGATTTGCCCGTGGTGGTTTTTTCCGCGACAAGCGATCGCGGCACGATCATCGAATCACTGGAAGCAGGCGCGATGGGGTTCATACCCAAAACGTCCCCGAGCGATGTTTTGTTAAATGCGTTACGGCTTGTATTTTCAGGGTCCATCTACGTGCCGCAGGAGGCGCTGGCTGGGCGGGATGCCCCAACCAGAGTCGGCCCGGATCTCACGCCAAGGCAAACAGAAGTCATGCAAATGCTGCTGCTGGGGCTCTCCAACAAACGCATCTGCCGCCAGCTAGGCATTTCAGAGAACACCGTCAAAGTCCACATGACTGCTGTGCTGCGCGCGCTGGGTGCAGAAAATCGCACCCAGGCCGTGTTGAATGCAGCCCAATTGGGCATTCGTGTGCCGCGTGTTCCCGCGCCCGCGCAGGCTTGACATGCCGCACACGCCACTGACCCTGGAACGCCGCCAGCTTGCGCTGGTGCTCCAGCGGGTGCGCAGTGGCGAAATCAGTGCGGCGGTTATCGCTACAGCGATAGCAGTCTCTAGTTACCCGCAGGTTGGTATTGCATTGGCGCTGGCTTGGTTGGTGTCGGTGTTTCTCGCTTTTGCGCTGAGACACTGGTTGGTGAATGGCAAACAGGGTGCTTTGCATTCCGTTGAAGATCTTTCCGGGTTTGCAAGGCAGCTTGCCGCAGTGCACGGTCTGATCGGGGCTGCTGTTGCATCTGCGGGTTGGTGGTTTTATGGCAGCCTCGGTTCGGGTTCGCAATTTGTCCTGACGCTTGTGCTGGCCGGCTGGCCTGCGATCGGTATGTCCGTTCTCGGTGTTCATCGTAGAAGTTACGTTATCTACTTGATCTGCTACTTTCCAGTGCTCATGTCAGCTTGGTGGTACTTTCATCCAAACAACTGGCTTGTGACGCTTGGACTTGCGGTCATGCTTCCGCTTCTGGCATCGGCTTCCAAGAATCTCTCCCAACTGATAGACACGATATCGACGCTGGAACAAGAAAAAGACAAACTCCTCGAACAGCAACAAGTGTTGATCACTAGTTTGGAGTCGGCCAAGACCGAAGCTGAGCAAGCCAACCTTGCGAAAAGCCGCTTCCTGGCCGCAGCCAGCCATGACCTGCGCCAACCGCTTCAAGCCATATCGCTGCTATCGGGGGTGCTGCGATCCATCAGCATCGAAAAGCGCGTGATGGATATTTCTACCCAACTGGCCCGCGCCTCCGAGTCGCTGGATACGCTGTTTGGCTCCATCCTTGACATTTCCCGATTGGAGGCCGGTGCCATCAAACCGAACTTGGTGGACTTTTCTGTCGACACCCTGTTTGCCCGCTTGCAGTCTGAGTATGGTGCCCGCGCAGCCGCCAAAGGCCTGACGTTCACCGCTGGCCACACAGCGGTTCGGCTTAACTCCGACCCCGTTCTGTTCGAGCGCATCGTGCGCAACCTGGTGGAAAATGCCATTCGCTACACGCGGGAGGGCGGTGTAGCGCTGACGCTCACGGAATCTTCAGACGGCTTTGGCCTGATGGTGACTGACTCTGGCATCGGCATTGATCAGCCCGAGCAGGCACGAATTTTCCAAGAGTATTACCAAGCGACTAAATCGCCGGAAGCGCAGGAAATTGGGATGGGCTTGGGCCTTGCCATTGTGCGCCGGCTGTGTGATCTGCTCACGTTCACCATCTCAGTGCAATCCAGTGCAGGCAGTGGCTCTGTGTTTCGTGTGGCCATTCCCAAAGCACTCATCGCCCCGGCAATTGCCAATGTCGCTGCGAAGCCGCCGCCAAGCCATCTGGACTTAAGCGGCCAACGCGTGCTGGTGATCGACGACGACCCGCTGGTGCGCGAAGCCTTAAAGGCAGCACTCACCGCGTGGGGAGCCAGGGTGTCACCCTGTGCAGTGCTGACGGAACTTGAGGCTCTGCTGACGCAAATGCCAGCGCCAAGCATTGCCATCATTGATTACCGCCTGGCCGAGGGCCCGCTGGGCCTGGAGGTGGCGCAACAGATTCATGAGCGCCTGCCCGCCATCAAGCGAATCATGATGACTGGCGAATTGCTGCTGGATCCGCATTTGGAAGCCACCGGCATGCCAATACTTCGCAAACCTGTTTCGCACGACCAGTTGGCCCGCGTGCTGGGCCAACTCATCAAGCCAACGCATTCAACGAAAACCGACTAACTATTGCGCAAGGGGAGTTCCATGTTTCACCTGTCTGAACCCATCCACAAGTTGCAGGTTGAGTTGCGCAAAGCAGAAAAAGATGGAAATCCACTGGCGTTTGATGTGGTTGTGATTGGCTCCGGCTACGGCGGTGCGGTGGCGGCAGCGCGCTTTGCCGAAGCAGGGCTCACGGTTTTGGTACTGGAGCGCGGTAAGGAGTACGTACCCGGCGAGTTCCCCAACAATTTGTCCGAAGCGCCTTCTCACGTGCGCATTGAGTTCAACAACGAAGCCAAACCGTGGGGCTATGAAGACGGGCTGTTTGACATCCGAATTGGCGGCGAGACGGCCACGATTCTTGGCAACGGTCTGGGCGGCGGTAGCCAGATTAATGCGAATGTGGCGCTGGAGCCTGATCCGTCGATCTTTGAGATAAATTGGCCAACTGCGATTACTAAGGCTGCCCTTGCACCTTACTTTGAGAAGGTTCGTAGTGTCATCGGTGTGACCAATCTCACATTCGCCGAGGCAGAGAAATGCTTCCCCAAAGCGCGCGCCTTGGGGCGGCTTGCGGCTAACGAAGGTGATACGGCGACGGTAAAGAAGCCGTTGCTATTCAAGCAACCCGTAACGCCACTAGCTGTCAAATTCAGAGATCTTGAGTATGTCGCGAAGAAAGCTGATGGTGCGTACGAACGCGAACCCTGCACAGGTTGCGGTAACTGCGTTTCCGGCTGCAACGTGGGTGCCAAAGGCACGCTGACGACCAACTATCTGCCCATCGCCAAAGGCTTTGGAGCGCAAATCTACACGGGGGCGACGGCGCTCGCGGTTGAGGGGGTGAATGGCAAATGGAAAGTGACTGGCATCCCCACGCTACAGCGTGGGCGGCTGCGCACTTGGGAGGAAAGCTTGGAAAAGGGCCAAGGAGAGGGCAAGCCGTGGGTCACGGGCAGGCTCTGCGGCGAGTTGAAAGACCAATTTTTCGAGATCAACGCTACGCGGGTTGTGATCTCAGCGGGCACACTCGGCACCGCAGAAATCCTGCAGCGATCCATGAAGGGCGAGCACAAGCTCACACTTTCAGAAATGCTTGGAAAGAAGTTCTCGGGCAACGGTGACTACTTGGCTTTTTCCTATGGTGAGTCGGAAGATATGGTCAATGCGGTGGGCTGGTCGACACAGGAGGATAAAGATCGAGATACGAAGAGCGCCCAGCCTGTTGGCCCGACCATCACGGCAACCTTGGTACCAGAAAAAGTTAATTCGAGATTCATCATTCAAGACGGCGCCGTTCCAGGCTCCATCGCACCGGGTGTGCGTGAGCTTTGGGCATTTGGCAATGCCCTGTCAGGTAGTGACAAGCCATTCGACCCAATTGCCCTCGATCCCATCGGCTTGAGCCATACCCAAACCTTTTTGGGCATGGGTATCGATTCCGCAGGGGGCCAGATCTTTGCCAATCCCAAAACGGGTCGTGTCCACGTAGCTTGGCCCAAGCTTAAACCAGACTCAAACAGAAATGGAGAGTGGGAGTTTGAGGACTACGCGCGTGATATCCGCGCAGTTTTGAAACCCGCAACCGAGCGAGTGGGCGGCACCTATCTGGACAACCCCACGTGGAAGCTACTCCCCCCATTTTTGGATGCTTTTTTGAGCAAGGACAACGCCATTCGCGGCGTGAGCCCCGTCTCGCATCCGCTGGGTGGCTGTGTGATGGCGGAAGACGCTGGAGGCGGAGTCGTTGACCACTGTGGGCGGGTTTTCAGCGGTGCTGCCGGGAGTGATGTTCATGAAGGCCTGTACGTGCTGGATGGGTCTATCGTTCATGGTGCTGTCGGTAAAAACCCGTTCCTTACGATTGCAGCGTTGGCAGAGCGTGCGGTGGAGATCATCATTGCTGTAGACAAGTTAGGTGGAGGTGCTGGCAATCCAACCCCTACTTTGAAGCCTGAGTTATCGCCACTATTCTTCAAGCCCAAGCGACCTGTAGGCATTTCACTATCTGAAATGCTGAGGGGTACATTGCGGAGCGTGGACAACGTCTTCAAATCTGTTAACGCCTCGATTGATCTGACGTTCTCGACCTCTGATGTAGAAATCTGGTCAGCGGACTTGTCCAAGCCTTTCGCCGTGAGTGATGCCTCAACATTGCGGCTCAAAACTACCGCTGGCGTCTCACAGTACAGAGTGTTACCTGGGTCTACCTTGAGCGTGCTGGGCCCGCTGCGGTTCAAGTCGGTTGCCATTCCTGTTGAAATGTATGAAAAAGGCCGAGCCCTGGCAACATATGAGGGGCTGGACGACTGGCCGAAGGTGGTGGAAATCATCAATCGGCTGCGCGACAGATTTAAGTACGACGAATTCGACCTGGCCAAGATTTTGTCCGCAGCCACAGACGATGGAGGGGATTTGACCGGAGGTGTGCTGAACGTGCTGATGAATTCTCTACAAGCCAGGGATATTGGCTATGACTTGAAAGTTGCCTACGCGTCGGGAGCGCCTGGCATTTCCTGGTTGCCTGAGTCGTTCAGCATCTCTGGCGGAAAGCATATCGCCATGTACAACGGGTGGAATCCTCCCAAAGACATGCCTAAAGAACTGCCACAACTTTTGAAAATGTTGGCTGAGCCGCAGAAAAATATATTCCGCATGATCACAATGCCCACTCTGCGCGCTGAGCATGTTGTTGATAAAAAAACAGTACATCTCACCAAGCCAGCGGTGTTTAGCATGGATATCGCCGACACCCTGCATCGCAACCTGCCTCAAATCCTGACAGGTGACACCAGCCATGGCCTTGTCGCGTTGATGGGCTACCCGATGGCGTTTTTGCGGTTTACGGTGCGCAGCCTGCTTTTAAGTTTCCGTGTGCCGGGATATGAGCGCGATTTTGGACTGGTTAAGGCCGACGGCGCTGTCGTTGATGAGCAATTTGCCAGTGACAAGGCGGTTCTTAAGCCAACCCATTGGCTGCCGCTGATTTACAGCAGAAGCCAACCCGTTAAACCCATGCTGTACGTTTTGTCTGGCTTCAAATCGGCAGATGGAAACGACATGTCGTTGGCGCTATGGCGCTACAGACAGAAGCCGCCGACAATTTCCAGCCCAAAGTGCAAAGCCGTACTGATGCTGCATGCCTTCGGACAGTCCGCCTTGTCATTTGCCGACAGGTCAATCAAGCGCAATGGCGCGACTGTGTTGCACGAAGCGGGGTACGACGTGTGGCTGTTGGAATGCCGTACCAGCACAGCGCTGGATGGTGAAACCAAAGCCTGGGATGACGCCAGCTACGTGGAGCCGTGCCGCCGCGCTGCGACGATGGACGAAGTAGCCGAGCACGATATTCCAGCAGCAGTCGGTTTTATGCGGGAAACGCTTTGCGAAGAGACTAAAAGCACCGAGTTTCAGATTTTTGCTTTCGCACAGTGCGTGGGTTCTGCATCGCTGGCGATGTCAATCCTCATCGGAAAATTGAAGGGCGCACTGGCGGGGGTGGCATTGTCTCAATTCATGCCCTACTGCATTGCGGATGAGTGCACACAGGCCCGCACCTCGGTTCCCGCGTTCCTGCGCGATGTGTTGCGGATGCCTGGAGTCAACTTTTCAACACTCGACACGGCGCGTGAAGCAGAAGAGGCTGCGGCTTTCGCGAAGGATGGTTTATCCGGGCTACGCAGCCTTAAGGGCAAATTTCTCCCGCGTGCAGCCGATGCCTACAAAAGCACGATGACCGACACCTTGATTGATGTGATCGCAGGTATGTACCCCACAACGGTAAGCTTGTTTCCACCGGCTGACGATAGCTTTCATCACGGTGAGCGCGAGGGCACACCCCACATCCTGCAAACCCAAGCCGAGGTGACCACGCGACGCATCATGACGATTGAGGCACCGCTGTTCAGTCAAAAAAATCTGTCAAAAGCGACCTTCCAGCGCATGCCAATCCTGTTTGGTCATGCCAACATTGAGCTGTTTGACCATGCCCGGCGGTGTGTGGAATATGAGCGCCTGGTGGACAAAGATGGCTACAACGTTTACGTGACGCAGGAGAACATTGTCAAAAACCTCACCATGCCGATTTGCTTTGTGCATGGGCAAGAAAACAAGCTGTTTGCACCGGAGTCGTCAATTCGATCAGCCCGCTTGATTGCAGGTTTTCGAGGTGATAAGGGTGTCTACGATGCCGCCAAAGACACATACGACTATGCCAATGGCGACACAATGCGAACGATTTTTCTACCCGGTTTGGGGCATCTGGATCCCATCATTGGACGTGATGCAGGCCAGACCTTTGATCAAGTTGCCGATTTCTTTGACGACGTATTTAGCGCCAGGCCACCACTTCCAGCGGCGCGTGTGACGCAGCCGCCAACGGGTGGAAATACCCTTGGCTACGTTTTGCCTAACAAACCCGTGACTGAGTGAGGTCATCATGGCAACCACATTTTTTCCCATCACAGCGCCTGCTTATCGGCTGCGGCTCCCGCAAGACGGCCCATTAATAGGTGCAACCAGCGGGTCGGACGACGGCAAGTCTGTAATTACGACGCTCTTTGCCACGCCGGACGACAGCGAGTCGGACCCGGCGCTGGCGCTGCTGGCTTCCTACTTGGATGCAGGCGGGAAGCGCCAGTTTGCAGGGGCGGTGCGAACCCAGCATCCCGATGACCCAAAGGCGCGGGCACCGTACTTCGTGCTGAACTGTGAATTACCGGTTGTTGAGTTCGCAAAAGGGCACATCAAGCTGGAAGTTTTGACGCTGCACGAGATCAAGACAGGCGGTACGGTCTTCAGTTTGCCAAGTCCCAAAGGTCTCGACAAACTGTTGAAATCTGGTATTGGATACGACGAACTGAAAAAAACGCTGGAAACGCGCCTGCAAGAAAACCAAACAATGCTTGACGACCCGAAACCTGAGTCGCATTCGTTTGAGCGCCGCTCGGACCGCAGCCTGGACGAAGCCGTCGTCACCCTGCGCTTGCCGCCAAAGAAAGAGGATGTCGATGAATTCAAATTCATCGCCACCACCTGCCGCTACCCAGGCTTCGCGTTCGAGTCCCAACGTGTCGATGCCGCTTCGTTCGACATCATTGCCAAAGAGCACAGCGATGCCAGCGGCCTGCTCATGCTGGGCGATCAGATCTATGCCGATGCAACGGCCAATCTGTTTGACAATCTAACCTCCATCGAGAAATTTCAGGCGCGCTATCACAAGATGTTTCGCTCACCAGGCTTTGCCAAAACCGTTCGCGCCATCCCCTGCTACGTGACGGGCGACGACCATGAGTTCAGCGACTCTTGGTCTGTGCCTGATGATTCTTTGCGGAAAGAGCTTTTTGCGGCTGCGCAGCAGTCGTATGGCATTTATCAACTGTCGCATTCGCCGTTCAAAGGCAAGCTGGACACTCCTCCGTTTGACTATTTCTTCACGTCTGGCCCAGTGGCGGTGTATGTGATGGACACACTCTCGTACCGCAATACCCAGGTGCCGGGCGAGGAGACCATCGTATCGGCGGATCAGCTGGCCCAATTCAAAACGTGGTTGCACACCGAGGATGGTTTTGAATACGTAATTTTGGCGAGCGGCGGCGTAGTCGCTCCAGGTTTTAAAGCCGCACTGGATTCCAGTAGTGCAACCGATGTGAGTCGTGCGCAAGGGTTGGAAAATTGGCAAGCGTTCAACAGGCAGCGCATCGCACTTCTTGACATCATTGCTGACTGCAAGAATAAGAAAATTCTGCTCGTTTCAGGGGACTACCACTGCGCGGCGATGGCCTCCATCAAAAACAAAGATGGCAACGAGATCGCCAAGGCCGTTGTGGTGCCTCCCGCCTATGCGCCGATGCGCTATGTGAGCAAGACAATCGGGATGCTTGCCCCGTTTGAGAAGACTGAGAAGACTGGCGGCT
The DNA here is from genome assembly GCA_031420135.1 of Rhodoferax sp. GTDB lineage: Bacteria > Pseudomonadota > Gammaproteobacteria > Burkholderiales > Burkholderiaceae_C > JANYCG01. The sequence goes on from JANOMD010000167.1 coordinate 27,637, forward strand.
ATGAAATTGCATTGGTCGTGGATGGCCTCAGCCCGCCCACTGAAGGCAGTGGGTTTGCAGTCATCACGATTGAAAAGGGCGACTGGGCCGTTAAGTTTAAAACGCTGCTCGTTGCGGATACTTAGCGTTGCATTACTATCGTGTCTGAACAGCTTTCTGTACAATGCAAGCATGCAAGCCATCACCTACACCGAAGCCCGTAACAACCTCGCGACTCACCTCAGCCGGGTGGTGAATGACTGCGATATCACCGTCATTACCCGGCAAAACGCCGAGCCAGCCGTGCTGATGTCCCTGCGTGAGTATGAGTCGTGGGTTGAGACGATGCATCTGCTGCGCGGCAAAAATGCAGCGCGCCTACTGAAGTCGGTGGATAACATCAACAACCGTAAAAACATCAGGAAGCGCGAGTTGATTGAAGAATGATCTTGAGTCAATTCGAGTGATTTCATTTGAAGCGGCAGCCTGGGAAGACTATCTGTTCTGGCAGCAAAATGACAAGCAGGTGCTGCGCAAAGTCAATCAACTGATTCGTGACATTCAGCGCGACCCGTTTGCGGGCTTGGGCAAGCCGGAGCCGCTGAAGCACAATCTGGCAGGTTTCTGGTCCCGCAGAATTACCGACGAGCATCGCATCGTGTACAAGATGGATGGTGACGAAGTGATGATTGCGCAGTGTCGGCATCATTACGAATAGTCCAGTGTCACGAGTTGATTGTGGTAGCTACCATATATATAGCAATACATCTATATAATTCGATAGCTAGATGCCAATAACCTTCACAATTTGGTCAATTTTCAGTTTCTAGAGTTATAAATTAACTTCCAGGTTCATTTTTAACACTTTTCCATGAGTTCTCCCATTCCCCAATCTCAATCCCGTCGCTTCGACCTCATCGCCTTCGACTGGGACGGCACGCTGTTCGATTCAACGGCCATCATCACCCGCTGCATTCAAGAGGCGGTGCGTGACGTCGGTGGTGCCGTGCCGAGTGACGAGACGGCATCTTATGTGATTGGCATGGCGTTGATGCCTGCGCTGGCGCATGCCGCGCCGGATGTGCCGAAGGAAAAGTATCCTCAACTCGGTGAGCGCTATCGACATCATTACCTGGCGCATCAGCATGACATCAGCCTGTTTGAGGGCGTTTTACCGATGCTGGCGGCGCTCAAGTCACGGCAATATTTGTTGACGGTGGCCACCGGCAAGAGTCGGGTGGGGCTGGACGAAGCGCTGCATGCGGCGGAGCTCAAAGGCATGTTTGTGGGCTCGCGCACAGCGGATGAGACGCGCGGCAAGCCGCATCCGCAGATGCTCAATGAGTTGATGGCGGAGTTTGGCGTGCGGCCTGAGCGAACCTTGATGATCGGCGACACCACGCATGATCTGCAAATGGCCTTGAACGCCGGTTGCGCGAGTGTCGGTGTGAGCTACGGCGCCCATGAACCCACGGCGTTTGATGAGCTGAAGCCCCGGTTTGTCGCGCACTCGGTGCGTGAGCTGCATGATTGGTTGGTGACGAATGGATGATTCACGCGAAACCCGGGTTGAAGCGGCGATTCCACTTTGCAACACCGGGGAGTTGCAAAACAGCGGCGAGGCCGTGCCGTTTGATGTGGTTTACCGCGGCCGAACCTGCCGCGCCTTTGCGATTCGATTTGAGGGCCGCTCGCACGCCTATGTCAATGAATGCGCCCATGTGGCGATGGAGTTGGATTTCCAGCCCAACCAGTTTTTTGACAACAGCGGCCAATGGCTGATCTGTGCGACGCACGGTGCCATGTACCACCCCGCCAGCGGTGCCTGCGCTGGTGGCCCTTGCCGGGGCGGGCTGGAGAAAATTGCCCTTACCGAGCGTGACGGCGTGGTGCACTGGCATACTGCGAAAAACCTCAAACCGGTCGAGTTTTAGCCTTTTCAAGAGTACTGAATGACAGATTTTCAAAATACACAGCCACCCAAGGAACCCAACTTCTCTGCAGCTCCGGCGCGCGACCGTGATGCGTCGTTGTCGGGGTCAACCCAGAGGTCTGCCAACGATCTTCCGTCCACCGCCTCCAGCGCCCCAGGTTGGGAGCGCGCGGCATTGGAGAAGCTGGCGTTTGATTCCCTGAATGAACAAAAGGTGCGCCGCCGCTGGAAGACTTTCACGGGGCTGGCATGGCTGGCGTTTTTTGTGTTCCTGGCCTGGTCGGCCATGAGCCGAACGGGTGCGCATAGAGATATCTTGAAACCCCACACCGCCGTGGTCGAAATCAAGGGCGAGATTGCCTCGGGCGCAGAGGCCAGCGCAGACCTGATCATGGCGTCCGTGAAAGCCGCGTTTGAGGACCCCGGCGCACAGGCGCTGGTGCTGCTGATCAATTCACCGGGTGGCAGCCCGGTGCAGGCCGGCATCATCAACGATGAGATCAAGCGGCTCAAGGCAAAACACAATAAGCCGGTATATGTCGTGGTTGAAGAAACCTGCGCTTCTGCGGCCTATTACATCGCCGTGTCTGCTGACAAAATATTTGTGGACAAGGCCAGCATTGTTGGAAGCATTGGTGTGTTGATGGACGGCTTTGGTTTCACCGGATTGATGGAGAAGCTAGGCGTGGAGCGGCGCTTGATGACCGCTGGCGATAACAAGGGTTTTCTGGACCCGTTCAGTCCGCAAACCGACAAGCAGCGCGCCTTCGCGCAAACCCTGCTGAACCAGATTCACAAGCAGTTCATCGACGCGGTCAAAGCGGGCCGCGGCGCACGCCTCAAGGAAACTCCCGAAATGTTCAGCGGTCTGTTCTGGAGCGGCCAGCAGGCGGTGGAGCTTGGTTTGGCGGACAGTTTTGGCAACCTCGACTTCGTCGCGCGCGAAGTGGTCAAGGCCGAAGAAATTGTTGACTACACACGCCGCGACAACGTGGCCGAGAGGCTGGTCAAGCGCTTTGGCGCGTCGATTGGTGAAGGCTCGGTGCGGGCGTTGAAGGCGATTCCGGCTTTACGCTAGGCACAGCGCAAATTCGATGTCGCATGCCGTTGTTCCCGCATCAACGCCCGATGCAGAACACGGCCGGGGTCGCATTGTCCAGCGTTGAAGCCCGCTGTTTCCAAAGCTTGACAGTTTCACTTCGTGCCACAGCACTGCCCATTGTCAGTCCACTACAGACTGCCAGGCGCGTGTTGTGTTGCAGCGTCTGAATCAGGGCCTGCATCATGGCGGCATTGCGGTAGGGCGTTTCAATGAACAACTGGGTCTGACCGGTTTTCAGCGCCAAAGACTCCAGCTCACGGATTCGCGACATGCGCTGTGCGCTGTCGGTCGGAAGGTAACCAACGAATGCAAAATTCTGGCCGTTGAGTCCGCTCGCGGCCAACGCCAGCAGCAGCGACACCGGTCCCACCAAAGGCACCACTTCGACACCCAGATCATGCGCAGCACGCGCCACCGATGAGCCCGGATCGGCCACGGCGGGCATGCCAGCTTCGCTGATCAAACCCACGTCATGCCCTTGCAAAGCGGCGGCCAGGAGATGCTTCGCATCAAACTGGCCGTGGTGGTCGCCCTTCTTGTGCACTTCCCTTGGAAGCTCCTGAATTTGCAGCGATTGCAAAGGGTTGGACAAGGCTTGCAGGGCATCTATCCGCTTGAGGTAGGCGCGGGTTGACTTGGCGTTTTCGCAAATCCAGTAGCCCAGGCGCGCTGCCACTTGCAGGGTTCCCAATGGCATCACATCCGTCAGTTCGGCCTGATCTGCACAGCCAAAGTCCAACGGCGCGGGCACCAGATAGAGCCTGCCTTTTGACGCAGCAGTGGCAGGAACGGCGGCCGTTGCGGTGACGGCGCACGGTGCGTGGCTCATAGGATTTGCACTCCGGCAGCCCGCAACATCCGGCAGGTTCGAATCAGCGGCAGTCCAACCAGCGCGGTTGGGTCGTCGCTGTCGATGGATTCGAGCAGCGCAATGCCCAAGCCTTCGCTTTTAGCGCTGCCGGCACAGTCGTAAGGCTGCTCTGCAACCAGGTAGGCCTCGATCTGGGCGTCGCTCAGATCGCGGAACTTTACCCTTACCGCGGCCAGATCAGACTGTGCAAAGCCGGATTCGAGGCAGACCACCGCCAATGCAGTTTGAAAAACCACGGTTCTGCCGCGCATGCGTTTCAGTTGCTCCGTGGCACGGGCATGGGTGCCGGGCTTGCCCAATGGGTCGCCATCCAGGTCGGCAACTTGGTCCGATCCAATCACCACGGCATCTGGGTGCAGCAACGCGACGGCCTGGGCTTTGGCCAGGGCGAGGCGGCAAGCCAGGTCCCTGGGTGCCTCGGCTTGCCTGGGCGACTCGTCAATGCCTGGAGCCACCATATCAAACGGCAAGCGCAGGCGTGAAAGGAGTTCCTGGCGATACACCGAAGTGGAGCCGAGAATGAGTTTTCTGGGCTGTGGGTTGTCTTGTGGGTTGTATTGTGAGTTCGGCATGGCCTGATTCTCTTACACTGCTCGCATGGAACACCTTTCAGCGCCCACCCGTCTGGATATCAAGGCTTTGGCGCAATCCGGGCAGGAAATTTCCGGGACAGATGCATTGTCGAATTACGGGCGATTGGCGCAGGATTTGCGCGGACAAAGTCCCGACCTGTCCTTCAACTGGACCGCACGCGGGGAAGAGCGCCTAGGCGCCACTGGCAAGCAAGAGGCGTGGTTGCATCTTTCGCTTGACGCGACATTGCCACTGGATTGCCAACGCTGTCTGGGTCCGGTCGATGTGCATGTTTCGCCGCAGCGACTGTTCCGATTTGTGGCAAGCGAAGCAGAGGCATTGGCGCAGGACGATGATTGCGACGAGGACCTGCTGGTCCTGAGTCGTGAGTTCAATCTGGCTGAGCTGATTGAAGATGAACTGGTGCTTGAGGTGCCGTTGATTCCCAGGCATGAAGTTTGCCCGATCACCGTCAAGCTTGAGGTTGCTGACGCTGATTTTGCCGATTCGGCTGTGGCCAAGCCCAGCCCGTTTGCCGCCTTGTCCGGCCTGGTCAAGGTCAAGCCGCCGGCGCCAAAATAGGCACCCATCGCGATTGCAGTCTGGTTACGGGCGAGCGGGCGTGTACTGAAGCGCGCGGCAAAGGCAACATGGCAGCTGGTCAACGATTGAGTTGGCAGCTGTCGGCAGCTTTCTAGCGCTGCGCCAGCGGCACAACGTCGCGCGGACTGGAGCCGGTAAACAACTGCCGTGGCCGACCGATTTTGTACTCGGGGTCGCCAATCATCTCGTTGAGCTGGGCAATCCAGCCGACTGTCCGTGCCAATGCAAACACGGCAGTGAACAGTGGCACCGGGATGCCAATGGCGCGCTGCACGATGCCAGAGTAAAAGTCGACATTGGGGTACAGTTTGCGAGAGACAAAGTAGTCGTCTTCCAGCGCGATTTTCTCCAGTGCCATCGCCAGTTTCAAGAGCGGGTCGTTCTCGAGACCCAATTCCTTCAGAACTTCCTTGCAAGTTTCCTGCATCAGCTTGGCGCGCGGGTCGTAATTTTTGTACACGCGGTGGCCAAACCCCATCAGTTTGACGCCGGAGTTTTTGTCCTTTACCTTTTCCATGAATTCGCCAACCTTGCTGATGCCACCCATTTTCTGAATGTCCGCGAGCATGTTCAGGCAGGCTTCATTGGCACCGCCGTGCGCAGGACCCCACAGGCAGGCAACGCCCGCGGCAATGGCGGCGAACGGATTGGTTCCCGACGAGCCGCACAAACGCACCGTGGAGGTGGAGGCGTTTTGTTCATGGTCGGCGTGCAAGGTGAAGATGCGATCAACCGCGCGTTCCAGCACCGGGCTGACTTTGTATTCTTCGCACGGCGTTGCAAACATCATGTGCAGGAAGTTGCCGGCATAGGAGAGGTCGTTGCGCGGGTACATGTAGGGCTGGCCCACCGTGTACTTGTAGGCCATGGCTACCAGAGTCGGCATTTTGGCGATCAGGCGAATCGCCGCAATTTCGCGGTGCTCCGGGTTGTTGATGTCCGTGCTGTCGTGGTAAAAGGCCGACAAGGCGCCCACCAGGCCAGTCATGATCGCCATTGGATGTGCGTCACGGCGAAAGCCACGCAGGAAAAACTGCATCTGCTCGTTGACCATTGTGTGCATCGAAACCAGCCGGCTGAACTTTGCCTTGCCAGCCGCATCGGGCAATTGCCCATACAACAGCAGGTGACAGGTTTCCATGTAGTCGCAGTTGGTGGCAAGCTGTTCGATCGGGTAGCCGCGGTAAAGCAATTCACCTTTGTCGCCATCAATGAAGGTGATGGCCGACTGGCACGCCGCCGTCGACAGAAAGCCAGGGTCATACGTGAACATGCCGGTTTGGGCATAGAGTTTGCGAATGTCGACAACATCCGGCCCCATGCTGCCTTTGTAAACCGGCATTTCGACACTCGGACTGCCATTGCTGAAGGACAGGGTGGCTTTGTTATCCGCTAATTTCATTTTTTGCCTTTCAATGGGTTGCTCTCAACATACTCAAAACTTCATTTATATCGGCTGTGTTCAGTGCCTGATTGACAGCCAAAATTTCCTTACGGGCCAGATGCAAGTCCAGCAGATCATTGTCACTCAGGTCCATCAGGGCGCTCAAGGCCCGTGCCTGCCGGACATTCAACACGCCTTCAAAACGCCTGAAAAACCGTTCGATGAACAGGTCATTTTCGAGAAGCCCACGTCGGCAACTCCATCGCAGTCGGCTCAACTCGCGCTCGCCGATCAGTTCATTAAAGTTGCCAGGCGAGACTGGGAAATTTTTCGACGGGCCGCCCCTAGAAAAATTAACCCCCTCGGGGGGCAGCGCAGCACACGAAGTGACAAGCGTGGGGGTCATATCACACAGTTCGGAGCACCATCATCTCCTTGATCTTGCCAATCGCCTTGGTCGGGTTCAAGCCTTTCGGGCAGACATCAACGCAGTTCATGATCGAGCGGCAGCGAAACAGGCGGTACGGGTCTTCGAGGTTGTCCAGCCGTTCGCCTGTCGCTTGGTCGCGGCTGTCGGCAATGAAGCGGTAGGCTTGCAGCAGGCCTGCGGGGCCGACGAATTTGTCCGGGTTCCACCAAAAGCTCGGACAGGCGGTAGAGCAGGATGCGCACAGAATACATTCGTACAAACCGTTGAGCTCATCACGCTCCTCGGGGCTTTGCAGGCGTTCTTTTTCTGGGGGAACGGTGTCGTTGATCAGGTAGGGTTTGATTGAGTTGTACTGCTTGAAGAACTGCGTCATGTCCACGATCAAGTCGCGGATGACGGGCAGGCCCGGCAGGGGTTTGAGGACGATGGTGCCGGTCAACGTGCGCATGTTGGTGAGGCACGCCAGGCCGTTTTTGCCATTGATGTTCATGGCATCTGACCCACAAACACCTTCGCGGCACGATCGGCGAAAGGAGATCGCCGGGTCGATCGCTTTGAGCTTCATCAGCGCATCGAGCAGCATGCGCTCGCTGCCGTCCAACTCTACGTCAATGTTTTGCATGTACGGCTTGGCATCCTTGTCCGGGTCGTAACGATAGATGGAGAAGGTACGTGTTGTCATGGGGGGGGTGCCAGGGTAATTTTTTTTAAAAGTACGTGCTAGAAAGTACGTGCTAGAAAGTACGAGTTTTGAGCGGCACGCTGTCAACCGTCAGTGGCTTCATCTGCACCGGTTTGTAGCTCAAGCGGTTGCCTTCGCTGTGCCACAGCGTGTGTTTGTGCCACTCGGTGTCGTTGCGGCCGTTGGGGTGCTGGGGGCTGTCGGCATAGTCGTTCACGGAATGAGCGCCGCGGCTTTCGCGCCTCGCTGCGGCAGACACGATGGTGGCCTCTGCCGCCTCAATCAGGTTCTCAACTTCCAGCGCTTCAATGCGTGCCGTGTTGAAGATCTTGGATTTGTCTTTGAGATTGATGTTGTTAACCCGCTTGCGCAGGGCCGCTATCTTCGCAACGCCCTCGTCCAGGGTCGCTTGCGTGCGGAACACGCCCGCGTGCTGCTGCATGGCGGCGCGAATGTCGTTGGCGACATCTTGCGCGTATTCGCCGTCGGTGGTGTTGTCCAAGCGATCAAGGCGCGCCAATGTCATATCAGTAGCGTTCGAAGGCAGTGGTTTGTGCAGCTTGAGCTTGTTGTTGAACTCGACGATGTGATTGCCCGCCGCGCGGCCAAACACCAGCAAGTCCAGCAGCGAATTGGTGCCCAGGCGGTTCGCGCCGTGTACGCTCACGCACGAGCATTCGCCCACGGCGTACAAACCATTCACAACAACGCTTTGGTTGTCATCGTTCTGCGTCACCACCTGGCCATTGATGTTGGTCGGAATGCCGCCCATTTGGTAGTGGATAGTGGGCACCACGGGGATCGGCTCTTTGGTGATGTCCACATTGGCGAAGTTGTGGCCAATCTCAAACACCGAAGGCAGGCGCTTCATGATGGTGTCGGCACCCAGGTGCGTCATGTCCAGGTTGATGTAGTCCTTGTTGGGGCCGCAGCCACGGCCTTCCTTGATCTCCTGATCCATGCAGCGCGACACAAAATCGCGCGGAGCCAGGTCTTTCAGCGTCGGGGCGTAGCGCTCCATGAAGCGCTCACCATCGCTGTTGCGCAAAATCGCACCTTCGCCCCGGCAGCCTTCGGTCAGCAGCACGCCCGCGCCTGCAACACCGGTGGGGTGAAACTGCCAGAACTCCATGTCTTCCAGCGGAATGCCTGCGCGCGCGGCCATGCCCAGGCCGTCTCCGGTGTTGATGAAGGCGTTGGTCGATGCTGCAAAAATTCGTCCGGCACCACCGGTGGCCAGCAGCGTGGTTTTCGCTTCAAGCACGTGTACGTCACCAGTTTCCATCTCCAGCGCGGTCACGCCGACGACATCGCCGTCAGCATCGCGAATCAAGTCCATCGCCAGCCACTCGACGAAGAAACTGGTCTTGGCCTGCACGTTTTGCTGGTACAGCGTGTGCAGCATGGCGTGGCCGGTTCGATCCGCTGCTGCACAGGCGCGCTCAACGGATTTTTCGCCATAGTTGGCGGTGTGGCCGCCGAAAGGGCGCTGGTAAATCGTGCCATCCGGATTGCGGTCGAATGGCATGCCCATATGCTCCAGGTCATACACCACGTTCGGTGCTTCGCGGCACATGTATTCAATGGCATCCTGGTCGCCCAGCCAGTCCGAGCCCTTCACGGTATCGTAAAAATGATAGTGCCAGTTGTCATCATTCATGTTGCCCAGTGCTGCGCCAATGCCGCCCTGCGCCGCTACGGTGTGCGAGCGGGTGGGAAATACTTTGGTCAGCACCGCCACATTGAGGCCCGCACGGGCGAGCTGGAGCGATGCGCGCATGCCAGAGCCGCCAGCGCCGACGATGACCACATCAAATTTGCGTTTGGTGACGGACTTAGCGTCGGAATAACTCATATTTCAATGCCTCAAAAATTAAATCGAATTCGCTGCGTGAATATTTACAAACGCCAGATCACCTGAATCGCCCAGCCCGCGCAGGCGGTGAGCCACACCATCGTAAAAATTTGCAGGCACAGGCGCAGTGCCACGCTGCCTGTCACGTAGTCCATCCAGATGTCACGCATGCCGACCCAAATGTGGTACATCAACGCGATGATGACGGTGAAGGTGAGCACTTTCATCCATTGGCTTGAGAAAATGCCTGCCCATTTGTCATAGCC
>JANOMD010000168.1:0-6541 GCA_031420135.1 Rhodoferax sp.
CCAGCATTTGTTGCCTTTTGGTGTGACGGGAGAGATATATATTGGCGGCACGGCGGTCGCTCGGGGATACATGAACCGCCCGGAGTTGACTCAGGACGTTTTCATGCATGACCCTTTTCTGACCGGTCAAAGGATCTACCGCACAGGTGATCGGGGCTGGCTGGACCTTCAGGGAAACCTGAACTTCACCGGGCGGCTTGATCGTCAAATCAAACTACGGGGCTATCGCATTGAATTGGGTGAAATCGAAGCAGCCTTGTTGCGTATTGACGGCATCGACCAGGCCGCAGCAAAGCTGGTTCAACGCGATGGCAAGCCCGCGCTTCACGCATGGGTCACGTCCCAGCGCGGCCAATCCACTGGGCAAATACAGAGCATTCTGCGACAGCGCCTGCCAAGCTACATGATCCCTGGTGGCATCAATATCCTCAGCCGATTGCCCGAAAGCACCGCAGGGAAAGTTGATTACGCTGGCTTGCCGATTCCCGAATATGCACTTGCGACGGCGGTCAGCCGTCGGCCCAACAACCCGCTTGAACACCAGTTGCTGACGCTTTGGCGTGATGTCCTGAAACAACCTGACCTCTCGATCAGCGACAACTTCTTTGATGTTGGTGGTGATTCACTGGCCGCCATCAGCCTGTTGACCGGCATTGAAAAGCTCATTGGTCGGCGGGTTCCGATGTGCCTCATTGCCGAACGGCCAACCGTGGCCGGTCTGGCCTCGGCGCTGGACGAAGACTCAACCGAATCCAGCTTGTTGATCAAGCTGGGCCAGGCTCAGCGCAATGTTGCCAGCACCGCTTCCACATCGACACTTTTATACCTGGCAGCATCCGGTCATGGCGACCTGATGCGATTTCAAAACCTGGCCCGCGCGATGGCAAACACCTGCGAGGTGCGCATGTTGCAACCACCCAGCGCCAGCACCATTACGACCATCGCAGACCTGGCCACACTTTACGTCAGCTCGATTTTGAAGGAGGGTCGCGGACCCTGTTACGTCGCCGGTTTTTCAGTCGGCGGGTTGGCTGCACTTGAAAGCTCGTTCCAATTGCAACGGACGGGTATTGAGGTAAAAGGCTTGATACTGATTGACACCATTTATCCAAGCCGTTTGTGGGGTGGAACACTATTCTGGAAGCTTTTGGGATGGTTAGTACGCGCTCTGCATATTCAGGACTTGAGCATGAACGGTCGACGTCTGGGAGCAATGCTCAACGACCCCGGCCTGGTAGGGCAGGTGATGGCCGTAAGTGGCTACCGTGCCAGCGCCGTAACCGGCCAAATCCACTTGATCAAGTCCACGGGACTGGCCACAACCTGGAACCGCTTGCTGTTCAGCGGCTGGCATGGCCAGCTTGGGCAGCGCTTGGTCGAACACACGGTCAATGGGCTGCACGGCTCAATTTTTGACGACCGAAATGTGGTCGAGTTGGCAAAAACCATTGCCGACGTCATGGATTTGGCGGGCAAGCGCAACCAGCCCATGCATCACATTGCAGCGGTATGAATCGGGACACTGAACCTTCAGCCCACCGGTCATTGCGCTGGCGCCTGGTTTTTCTGGCGATGGCATTGCTCGCGCTTTTGGGATTGGCCAGCGCCTGGAGTTGGTCACCGCTGCGCGGTTGGCTGGATGCCGGGCGGATCGTTAGCGCCTTGGAGCATTTAGGTCAGTCCATCGGTCCAGTCGCAGCCATTCTCGGGTTTGGTATGGCCTTGACGCTGGCCGTCCCGCTGACTTTTTTGACGCTGGTGGCGATTGTTGCATTTGGCCCGGCCGCCGGATTTTTCTATTCGATTGCTGCAGCCTTGCTCGGTGCGGCCGTCAGCTTCTGGATTGGCGAGCGCCTGGGGCATGACGTCGTACAGCAGTTGGGTGGCGTGCGCGTCAACCGGGTCAGCCAGCGGCTGGCTAGTCATGGGGTTTTATCCGTGATTGCGGTGCGGATGGTTCCTATAGCGCCCTTTGCCATTGTCAATATGATCGCGGGCGCGTCTCACCTGAGCTTGCGTGATCTGTTGATTGGAACTGCCATCGGCATGACCCCCGGCACGCTCGTCATGATGTTCTTTGCTAGCCAAATCGTCGAAGCCCTGAAAAACCCGAGCCTGCTGACCTACCTGATGGGGCTTAGCATGCTCTTGCTGATTGTCGGGGGCGCTTGGGGCTTGCGCCGCTGGGTGCGGCGTTTTGACGCAAGTCCGGCACCAGAATCTGGCTCTGAACCATAATCCTAGAAACCGCAGTTGACCGCTTGCAAACATCAGGAAAGTCGCTTGGATATTGACTTTCCCGTCCTCAATCAAGATCACCTTCTGGGTGACTGCGCTATGCGCCCGATTGCACCGTGCGTGACGTGCCAGGCTGCGTTGCTCCGCCGTGTGGGCATAAGCCCACTGCGTTGTCACCCTTGCAAGGCGCGGCTCAGTCGCAGCCTGAGTCCGTTCGCGCTGTCCACTGGCACGCAGGTGCCAGTGGAGCGGCAGCGCTCACCCTTGCCTGACACGCCAATCACGGCACACTCAGGCGCATTCAACTGCGGTTTCTAGGTTGAACAGTTCACTTCGGCTTTTGCCGTGCCAACAGATCAATTAAATATTTGGAGGGAATCGCGTAGCTGATGCCTGACGGATGCGTCAGGGCCGCTTCTTTGGTGCCTTTGACAAACACCATGTTAATCACGCCCAGCACCTCGCCGGTTTCTGCGTCAAACATGGGGCCACCGCTGTTGCCGGGATAGGCCGTGGCGTCCAACTGAAAAATATTGAACCCGCCGCTGCGCAGACTGCTGACCGTACGGGCATTGAGCTGAGCCGAGTTGGAAGACGGTAGCGCGATGGCGGTGATTGACGAGATCATGCCCCTGTGCGTCACCGGCGAAAAACCCAGTACCCCGCCAATCGGAAAACCCATGAATGCGATGGCCTGCCCTTCGCGCACGGTGTCAGAGTCGCGGATCGACAGCATCGGCATGGGCGGGCCGTCAAACCGCATTAACGCCAGGTCGTGCACCTTGTCGATTTCTAGAATCGTGGCAACGCGCGCCTGAAGCTCATTTTGCGCCGTTCTCACTTGAATCACGATTTTTGCTTCGGGGTCTTTTTCCTGCCCTTCAGGGATGACGTGGGCATTGGTCACCGCGAAATTTCCATCCCCGACGACGAAGCCGGTACCGCGCAGCGTGAAACGCGGGCTGTTGGTGGCTTTGAAGGTGCCGACGATGACGATGGCGGGCTTGACTTTGGCGATGCTGGACATCAAATCTTGCGCGTTCGCGGCGATGCAGGGCGACAAAACACCAAAAACTAGAAATCTGGCCAGGAATCCGCAAAGGCTGCAACTGTTCATACTTTTACCTCCGGCTTGCTCGACATATTAGGATCAGGCTGCGGCGGTTTTGGCCGAATGAATGCCTTTCGACCCAAATGGTAAGCCAAAAGATGCGCGGGCATGCGAATCCAGTGTGAGCGCACATACAACGCAAACCGGGCCAGCCAGTTGCCAAAACTCGCGGTGCTGGGGTGCAGGGGCCGCAGCGCGCGCTCATAGCAAGTATCCATCAAGCCTGCAATCACAGCGTTTGGGCGGCCCACTTCGGCGGCAATCACAACGTGATCAGGCACCGGCGTGTCGAGCAACCGGGTGGAGAACCTGACCGCATAGTAAAGCGGTCGCGTCAAGCCCAGTTCTGCAGCGCGGGGCACCAAACTTTGCCAAAAGCCAGGCAATTTGCCGAAGTCACGGAACAGGCTGTCCAGGTCAAACAGATCGCGCAGCCCCTTGTCAAAATCACCTTCGTGAAACAGGTGCGTGGCGCTGTGAAGCAGCATGTCGGTAGGCTGCAACACAAACAGGGGCAGCGCCTCGTGCGGCTGAAGGGGATTTAGCGGTTTGATCGCCAGTGGCACCACCGCCTGCAGAAGCGCTGTGGTGTTGACTTTGACACGCGCAGTCTCCGGCAAAATTGCATGGTGTACATCGATCGTGGTGCCCCGCGTGACGTGGGCCAGCGGCGGGATTTCATGCATCCATTGCCGGTAATAGCGCTGGTCGTATTCGTCATGGTGGCCGCCCTGCCAGCCGTACAGCATCAATTCACTTTCGACATCAACCATCCGCGCTTTGGGCACGATGATGTCAATGTCTGAGAAACTGCGCCCCCGCGCGGCTGGCAGGCCCGCCATGGCATAAGCCGCCCCTTTGAGCAGTGTGATGCGCGTGCCAGCACCGGCCAATTCCTTTTGCAGGCAGGCCACTTCCCAGCGCAATGAAACCTCCTGCCGCACCGCGAGCTTGACCGCCGACGCCAAATGCAGGCGCGCAGCCACTGGAACCTGCGGCATGATGCCCTCATCCGCGAGCAAATACGCCAATCGCGCCAGCAACTTGGTGCGCCGCCCTTGGCGAATCAATAAATCCCATTCGAGGGCGTTGAGGCGCGCGATGGACTTCGGGTTTAACAGCACCTGGACAATCAAGTCCTGCTTGGCCCCCATCACAACCGCCCTGCCAGCAAATCGTCAAACACGCGCTCGGCATCATTCAACTGGCTATACGTGAATTGATAGCATGCCGCGCCGGAGATCAGGTCAGTCACCGCTTTGAAGCCAGCAGGGCCCAAAGTGTCGTAGTTGAAAGACTGCTCGGCGATCAGCATGGAAGTGCGCGCGCGGCTGTGCGGTACGAGCAGCGGCGCCGAGCCCGCTTGGTACTTGGGCAAGATCACCCAAGCGGCCCGCGCGGGCTCCAGCACGCGCTGAATGCTCCCCAACGGAGGCCGCAAATGGGCGATGGTGCCCTTGGTGGTGTTGGGCACACGCTTGGACATGACAGCTGCAGGCGCTTGCGCCTGAATGACATCAATCGAGCTATTTTTGAGACTGATGGGCCTCGCCATGCCGTAGATCAAGCCCGTTTGCAGGTCATACAACGCCAGTTCGTCTGACAGCAAGCGCCAGCCTCGCATAACCATGCCTGCGCACAGGGTGCTTTTGCCAGAGCCTGGCGGTGCTGGCAACACAGCAGCCTTTCCACCCTTCTCGATGACGGCCGCGTGAATCACCAGGTACTGATGGCTGTGCGCTGCCACGCACCAGTTCATACCCCACTCCAGCATAGCAAAGGCTTGAGCCGCAGGCAGGCCAGTGAAAGACGGCTGCCCATCAAAGGAGAATCGCGCAATTGGCTTGACCCAGCGGCGCAAACCCAGGTCCAGCTTCACCTGAACATGGAAATCGGCAAAATCGGTTTCAGGAAGAACTTCAAACTCGGCATACATCAAAGCGATGTCGCGAACCAGGGACGGCACATCCGCCCCAATTCGCACAACAAACGGCGGCAGCCTCAGCAAAAATTCGCCACGGCGCAGCAGGCGGGTCAAATGCGCCAGAGGGAGGTCAGAGACTTTCAAGCGGGGAAATCAAACAGGGGTATCAAAAACGAGTCCGATGTCCCTCAACTGTAGCAAAGATGTGGTGATGAAGTCAGGAATTTGCTGCTGATCAGCGGTCGAAAAGCGTTCAGTCAACTGTTCGGCCAGCGACTCAACCGATGCTGAACCTTTTTCTAACGACTGGAGTATTTCAATAGCGGAGTGATCAAGCAAATGGGTGTCGCCTGTCACCGCATCAAACACCAGACCCAACTCCTCGTCAGCCCACGACTGGATGGAGAGTCTGCCAGCATCGACAGTTGACCAGATCACGGCCTGCGTGCCCGCTCACCCAGATAGCCCGAGCAATCTCAGCAGCTGGCAACCTCTCAAGGCTGAACGATGAAGTTGCTTCTAAGGTACAGGGCCGTTTGGGCCAGCGTCCAGGGACTGCCCGTTGTGGGGTACATGCCCGCCACGATTAGGCCCCAATCCGTGTCCGTAATGCACTGCGTTGGCGGCTTCTGGCCTACAGCAAAATTCAACTGGGCGACCAAGAAGAAGCTCGCGTCGCTACTGGTAAGCTTGCCTACTACTTTGTCCGTCAAAGTAAAACCGGTGGGACCGGTGGGTATTTTGAATTTTGCGGGATCCAGATTCTGGAGTTGAGCAAAGGTCACCTCCGACTGCCGGAATGAGCGATTAGCGGCTGGGCCGAAATTTGTAAAGCCTGGGTACGCAGCTTTGAAAGCTGTCCACTGTGGGGTCAGAGCAGTCACAGGGGACGAAGCAGTATTCCACGCCGAGATTGTGAAGCCGGTGATTACCGCCACAGCGCGGGCATCGTGCCTTGCCTTGTGACTGGCACTGTTGCTGATTTGATCCGAACCCCAAGCCGAAGTTGAAATGCAATTGGCGGCCAGTGCCGATTGGCTGGTCAGCGTAGCCACGACTGGAACGACCGCAGCGCCTAAACGAATGAGTTTACGGCGGCTTGGAAGAACTACCGACGCACCGACCTTCGATTGTTTTTGAATGTCGCTCATAAACTTAACCTCACTGAATTCTGTCTGTATTGCTGACTTAGGTTTGATGATCAAGTTAAGCATTTTTCGTGCCGAAGTAGGAATACTGTTGATTTTTAACAAGTTTTTTCAATATTT
>JANOMD010000169.1:0-6450 GCA_031420135.1 Rhodoferax sp.
TGGCGATGTTCAGGACGTTGGCCAGCGTGAGCTTGGGTGGCGCCGACAGGCCGTTTTTCAAGTCCTTATGCCGCTGCCCAAGGATCTGCAAATCCAGCGTGATCACCAGCGCCGAGCAGTTGGCAGCCTTGGCGCGGTCAATCAGCCGCTCGATGAAGTCGCGGTCTTTCATTACATAGAGCTGGAACCAGAACGGGTGGCGGCCCGTCGCTTCAGCGATGTCTTCAATCGAGCAGATGCTCATAGTGGACAGCGTGAACGGAATGCCAAACTTCTTCGCGGCCTGCGCACCGTGGATTTCACCATCCGCGTGCTGCATGCCGGTGAGGCCGGTCGGCGCAATCGCGACGGGCATGGCGACATCCGTCCCAATCATGGTGCTGCGCGTACTGCGGTTCTCCATGTTGACCGCCACCCGCTGACGGAATTTAATGGCCTTGAAATCGTCCATATTGGCGCGGTAGGTGCTCTCGGTCCACGAGCCGGAATCGGCATAGTCGTAGAACATGCGCGGCACCCGCTTCTGTGCGAGAACGCGCAAGTCTTCGATGTTGGTGATGACGGCCATCAGGTCTCCAAATTTGTTGTAATCAAGCTTGATTTTCCACCATGATCGCATTAGTCAATTGCCAAGTGTTCGCCAAACTTGACTGGAGCCCTGAATGACCGCCCACCGAGACTTCGCCGACTACTGCTGTGAGCTGCTGGCCAGTGCTGGCCCGTGCACCGCCAAACGCATGTTCGGCGGCTGGGGCATCAGCGTCGATGGCATGTCGATTGCCCTCATTGCCGACCTGGGCGCAGGCGACAAACTGTGGCTCAAAGCCAATGAAGAAACCCGCGCGCAGTGGGTGGCGGCAGGCTGTGCGCGCTTCACCTACAGCGTCACCAAAGACGGCGTAACGCGCGACATGGGCATGAACTATTACACCGCGCCAGAAGAAGCGATGGATTCGCCCGATGCAATGCGGCCCTGGGCGCGCCTGGCGCTGGATTGCGCGATGAGTGCGCTGGCTTTGAGGCTTGCGCGCAGGTCGGCGAAGGGGCAATCGGTGAAGCCCAAAGTAAAGCCCACAGCAAAATCCAAAGCCAAGCCTGCGGGCAAGGCAGCAGCAGCTAAACGGCCCGCCAAATGAGACTTGATCGAATACGATTTGCTATAAATACAGAAGCTATTTGTGCATGTTTTACGGGGGCTAAGGCTCTGTTTCATTCATAATTTGTCTGAAATTGGGGATTTTTGGGAAAAAATTAACCTGTAAGTTAATTTTTATGGTTTTCGTCAGAGACTGTCAGCAGCAAATAGAACTGGCCGACTGTTACAAAATGCCGCCAACGAACAGTGTTCTGATAGACTGATTTTCCAATTCTGCCGAGAGGGCTTGAGAGATGTCCACGTTGATTGCTCCCAGTGAATTGCCCAAATGGGTGCCGGGCCAGATTCTTGGTGCCAGCGACGACCTGGGATGGAATGGGGTGGGCCTGCGCTCCTACCGTTATGCGCCTTCCGACGTTGAAGTTCCGGCAATGCGCGATTTCATGATAGTGTCGTACCGCCGCGGTACCACCGGCATGGAGCGTCGCTTTGACGGGGCCTGGACTAAAACGCAATGTGGTCCCGGCGACATCTCGTTGTTGACACGCTCTCAGAGGTCTCATTGGCACTGGACAGATGAAGTCGACGTGACCCACGTCTATCTGACCGAAAAACTGGTTTCCAATGTGGCCAATGAGATGATGGACCGCAGCGTTTCGGAAGTGCGACTGCACGACGTGCTCAAGACGCAGGACCCGGTGGTCACTGCCGCCGTGCAAACCATCTCGTCCGAGGCCTCTCGAAATTCTATTGGCGGTTCGCTGTACGTCGAAGCCGTGGCCACGCAACTGGTCGTACACCTGCTGCGCAGTTATGCGGCGGTCACATTGCGCGAAGCGTCTGGCAAGGGCCGTCTGTCTCCAACCCAATCCCGGCGAGTCGCCGAGTATGTAGAAAACCGGCTGCACGAACCACTCAGCATTGAGGCCCTGGCCAGCGTCGTGGGGCTGGGGGTGTGGAGTTTCAGCCGACGCTTTCGTGAAACTTTTGGCTGTGCGCCGCATGCGCATGTGATCAGCCAGCGCGTGCACCGGGCCCGGCGGCTGCTGGCGCAAGGGGTCATGTCGTGCAAGGAGATCGCCTCACTGTGCGGCTTTGCCGACCAGGCGCACATGACCCGGGTGTTTCAGGTCAGGCTGAAAATCACACCGGCTGCACTGCGCCGAAGTCCAGACCTTTGATTTGAAAGCACTGTCAAGGTCGCCTTCCTGCTACCAGCGGGGGCTGTAGCGCGCGGCTGCAACGTACACCGCTTTATTCAAAAAATTGCACAGTTCCTTCAAGACGTGACGATTTGCCACTTCTAAAGTCGCAAGACCGCCGGCCAGAAACCTCTATTCAAAACTAGGAGACAAACATGCCAGTCACACAAAAGAATCCCCAAGCGTCCACCCAGGTCGATACCGCTGTTCTCGATGCAGTGATTGTCGGGGCCGGTTTTTCCGGCATGTACATGCTGAAATCGCTGCGCGACAAACTGGGGCTTAAAGCGCGGGTCTATGAAGCGGGCGACACCGTCGGCGGCACCTGGTACTGGAACCGCTACCCCGGCGCGCGCTGCGACTCCGATGCCTATATTTACGGCTTCACTTTCGACAGGGAATTGTTGCAAGAGTGGGAATGGACAGAGCGTTACCCCGAGCAGCCCGAAATTCTGCGCTACCTGGAGCACGTGGCCAAGCGCCACGGCCTGAAGCGCGACATCCAGTTCAACACCCGCGTGACCGGGGCCGAATTCAACGATAAAACCAGGCTTTGGACGGTGCATTTTGACAAGGGCGACGACGTCACTGCGCGCTACTTCATCGCGGCGGTGGGCAGCCTGTCCACCACCAACATGCCGCAGATCAAGGGTCTGGAGAAGTTCAAGGGCAAGTGGTACCACACCAGCCGTTTCCCGCACGACGGTGTTGATTTCACCAACAAGCGTGTGGCCATGGTCGGCACGGGTGCCACGGCGGTGCAGGCGATTCCCGAAATTGCGCAGCAGGCAAAACAGCTCACTGTGTTCCAGCGCACCGCGAACTATTGTGTGCCTGCGCGCAATGGCAAGGTCGATCCCGAGGTGGTGAAAGCCCGCAAGGCCGACTATGACGGCGTCATCAAGCGCATCCGCGAATCGTTCTTTGGCCAGGAGCATTACTTCATCCCCAAGTCGGTGCTGGAGGCCACGCCCGAAGAGCGCGAACGCGAGTTCGACCGGATGTGGGACGCGGGTGGCTTCGCTTTCTGGCTGGGCAATTACCAGGACATGTTTTTCAACCAGGAAAGCAATGACGTGTGCGCCGACTACATCAAGCGCAAGATTCGCAAAACCGTGAAGGACGCGGGTGTGGCGGAAAAGCTGATCCCCAAAGGCTACGCCTACGGTACCAAGCGCCAGCCGCTCGACACGAATTACTACGAGACATTCAACAAGGACAACGTGCTGCTGGTCGATGCCAAAACCGACGGTGCGATTGAAGAAATCACCGCCAGGGGCATCCGCGCCGGTGGCAAGGAATACGAGTTCGACATCATCGTCTTCGCCACCGGGTTCGACGCCATGACCGGCCCCTTGAAAGCCTTGAACCTGAAAGGGCGCGATGGCCGCACGCTTGACAAAGAGTGGGCTGACGGTCCGCACAGCTATCTGGGAATTTCGGTGGCAGGCTTCCCCAACCTGTTCACCATCACCGGCCCGCAAAGCCCGTCGGTGCTGTCGAACATGCCGGTGTCAATTGAGCAGCATGTGGAGTGGGTGACAGACTGCATTGACAGCATGCGCAAGTCCGGCAAGACCTCGATTGAGGCAAGCCGAGAAGCGCAGGATGCGTGGGTGGCGCACGTCAACGAGGTGGTCAACGCGACGTTGATGGTCGGTGCCAATTCCTGGTACATGAGCGCCAACATTCCCGGTAAGCCACGTGCATTTTTACCCTATCTGGCACCGGAAGGTGTGGGTGGCTACCGCAAAAAGTGCGACGAGGTTGCGGCCAGGGGCTATGAGGGTTTTGAGATGGCTTAAACAATCTCAGGGTCACTCAAATGCGGGGGTTGAGGAGCAAAAGTCCGCCCCCCAATTTCAACAAAATGTGTCAACAAACCTTGTCAACAAAAATCCGGAGCAGACAACATGATCACCAATCCCTTTTATTCGCAGGAAACCCATGGCCCTTACGAGCTGCATGACATCGGCAATCTCGATCTTGAAGAGGGTGGCACCCTGCGCGCGTGCCAGCTTGCCTACGCCACCTTTGGCAAGCTCAACGCCGCCAAGGACAACGCTATTCTGGTGCCCACCTGGTACTCCGGCACCAACAAGATCATGGAGCAGGTCTACATCGGCAAGGACCACGCTCTCAACCCCGAGAAGTACTTCATCATCGTCATCAATCAAATTGGCAATGGCTTGTCGAGCTCGCCACACAACACGGCATTTCCGGGCGGCATGGCCAATTTTCCCAAGGTGCGCATCGGTGACGACGTGCGCGCGCAGCACAAACTGCTGACTGAGAAGTTCGGCATCAAGAGCCTGGCGCTGGTGGTGGGCGGCTCCATGGGTGCGCAGCAGACCTATGAGTGGGCGGTGCGCTACCCCGACATGGTCAAGCGCGCCGCAGCCATCGCTGGCACCGCCAAAAACACCATGCACGACTTTTTGTTCACCGAGACGCTGATGGATGCCATCACCTCCGACCCCGGCTGGAGCGGTGGCTGGTATCACTCTGGCGCAGATGTGCGCGACGGCCTGCGCCGCCACGCCAAGATGTGGGCGGTGATGGGCTGGAGCACCGAGTTCTTCAGGCAGGAGCGCCCCAAGGCCATCGGCTTCTCGTCGCTGGAGGACTTCATCACCAACTTCATGAATGGCTACTTCGGCGTGATGGATCCCAACGACCTGCTGTGCATGGCCTGGAAATGGCAGCGCGGCGATGTCAGCCGCCTCACGGGCGGCAACCTCAAGGAGGCGTTGGGCCGCATCCGCGCGAAGGTGTTCGTGATGCCGATCTCAAGCGACATGTTCTTCCCGCCAAGTGATTGCGAGCCGGAGCAGAAGCTGATCCCCAAGAGCGAATTCCGCCCGATCAACAGCATCGATGGCCATCTGACCCTGTTCGGGGCAGACCCTGCTGCGATTGCGCAAATCGACACGCATCTGAAAGAACTGCTGGCGATGGCGGCGTAGTATTGGCCCGGCGGGCTGCTTGAGGCGCGCGCCCAGGGCGGGGAAGACGAAAGGAAGCTCTGCATAACTCCTCGCGGTGTGTGACAGCTCGGTCTTGGGCGGTCTGCGGCGTTGGTTTCTTGCCGCTAAGCGCGTGCTGGCAGCGTGGCAATCCGCAGCCCGGGCAGGCCCGCAAAATCGCTGGCGTTGAGTGTCAGCAGCAGGTAACCGTGCTCGATCGCCTGGGCGGCTATCCACAGATCGTTATAGCGCGGCCTTGGCGAGCGCCCGGACAGCTTCACGGCAGCGGCAAGCACGCCAAATGAATACGAGGTGCGTTTGGACACGCTCAACGTCGGGCGACTTTCCACCTGGCGCAAGTAGGCTGCGCGTTTGGCGCGCTCAGACGGGTCGGCGCATGACTGCACGCCAAACTCAAGCTCGCCCAGTGAGATCACCGACGTAAACGCTGGCTCCTCGCCCGCCGCCTCAATGACCGCTTCGGGGTCCACCTGGTTGGCAGCAAGCCCCACCCAAACGCAACTGTCGAAAATCACGCCCACAGATCACGCCCAAGGGTCACGCACCGCATCACCAAAGTCTTGTCGGCTGTCTTTGAGCCACTCAGCAGCCTGCGTCGGTGTGAGTATGGGTGTGACCATCGGGAACGTGAGTCCTGCAAGCGCTTGACGCGCTGTCATAGTCCGTTCAGGCGGCATGATTTGAGCAATCACCGTGCGATTGCGCTCAATCGCCAAGGTCTCTGCATTGCTGGCAACCTGATCCAATATCTGCCGCGTATTTCTGGCGAGCTCCGTCGCGCTAATTGTCTGCATTGCTGTATCTCCAGGAGTTTTTCGCAGTCTTTCAGTATATTACGTACCAATACTGACTATACGCACCAAAAATCGAGAAATGCAGAGTCGGAAGACACATCTTTGATTTAAAAAAAAGTATAGCAACTGATGTAATAAATACGAGAGCTAGAAGCGTTTTTAATTCAATATTTCTACAAAAACTATGTTTTTCAGAAAAAAATTAACTCCTGGGTTCATTTTTTCGAAATTTAGCCGAAATTGCATCAATGCATAAAGTTCGCGCGAACCTCGTTCAGGAAGTGCCTGTTCTTGATCAACCATCGCGCCTTGGCGCGCCCATTTGCAAGCGGCCTGCCCTGCGAAGCGGCACCAGCCGCGTAGCAGGGCAG
>JANOMD010000170.1:0-9462 GCA_031420135.1 Rhodoferax sp.
GGTGTACCCGGCCTGCGAACTGCTCAAACCGGGGGTTGTAAGGCATATTGAGGGCGACCGGTTCCCGGTCGGTGAGCTTGATGGCTCGACCAGCGAGCGCGTCGCGCGCGTGTCCGAATGCTTCATCAAGGCGGGCTTCAAGTCGCCCGTGCTGGACAACATCCGCTCCGAGATATGGCTCAAGCTTT
This sequence comes from Rhodoferax sp., assembly GCA_031420135.1. GTDB lineage: Bacteria > Pseudomonadota > Gammaproteobacteria > Burkholderiales > Burkholderiaceae_C > JANYCG01. Next base: position 189 of record JANOMD010000170.1, read on the forward strand.
GGGGTAATCTGACGTTCAACCCCATCAGCAGTCTGGCGCACGCCACGCTGGTGGACATGTGCCAGTTCCCGCTCACCCGCGAGCTGGCCACCCAGATGATGACGGAGGCCCAGGCCGTTGCCAACAAGCTGGGCATTGAGTTTCGCGTGCCGCTCGAAAAACGCATTGCTGGCGCTGAGAAAGTCGGCAAGCACAAGACCTCCATGCTGCAGGACATTGAAGCCGGACGTGCGCCGGAGATTGATGCCCTGGTTGGCTCGGTGGTTGAGCTGGGCCGTTTGACGCAAACCCCAACGCCGCACATCAATACCGTCTATGCGCTCGTGAAGCTGCTCGCCAAAGGCATGGAAGAAGCGCACGGACAGGTGCGGCTGATGCCAATGGCTTGATGCTGCACTGCTGATTTTTCGCCCATCGCCTGCTTGTCGCCGGATGTTTCCGTTTCAGGTTTTCGTTCTATGGTTTTTTGAGTTCAACCTCCTTTCTAAAGGAATTTCGTGATGAATAAAGTCTCTGTCCGAGCTAGGAAATCGCTCTCTCATTTTGCGGTTGGCGCACTTGCCTGTGCCGTATTGACGCTGAGCCCGTCCGCGATTGCTGCGTGGGAACCGGTCAAGCCCGTAGAGTTCGTGGTCCCTGCGGGGACCGGCGGCGGTGCGGACCAGATGGCACGGCTGATTCAAGGCATTGTCATCAAGCACAAGCTGATGAAAGAGCCGATGATCGTCGTCAACAAGTCTGCCGGTGCTGGCGCAGAAGGGTTTTTGGCAGTCAAGGACGCCAAGGGTGACCCGCACAAGATCATCGTCACACTGTCCAACCTGTTCACCACACCGATGGCGACTGGCGTGCCATTCAACTGGCGCGACATGACACCGGTTTCGATGATGGCGCTGGACCAGTTCGTGCTTTGGGTGAATGCCGACACGCCGTACAAAACCGGTAAAGACTACCTGACGGCAGTGAAAGCTGCAGGATCCAACAAATTCAAGATGGGCGGCACCGGCTCCAAGCAGGAAGACCAGATTTTGACGGTAGGCATGGAAAAAGCCACCGGCACCAAGTTCATCTACGTGCCGTTCAAGGGCGGCGGCGAGGTGGCCGTGCAACTGGTTGGCAAGCACATTGATTCGACGGTGAACAACCCGATTGAGGCAGTTGCGCAGTGGCGCGCCGGCCAGTTGCGGGCGCTGTGCGTGTTTGATGAGAAGCGCATGCCCTACAAAGCCAAAGTCACGGACGCCCTTTCGTGGGGTGATATTCCCACCTGCAAAGAATCGGGCGTGCCCGCTGACTATGTGATGTTGCGCGGCGTGTTCATGGCACCGGGCGTGACTGCGGACCAGACGGCGTTCTATGTGAATTTGTTGAAAAAAGTGCGCGAAACGGCAGAGTGGAAAGACTACATGGAAAAGGGCGCTTTCAACCAAACCAGCATGAGCGGCAATGACTTCGTGGCATGGCTCGGCAAGACCGAAAACATGCACCGTGAGCTGATGAAGGAAGCCGGTTTCCTGGCGAAGTAGCCCCCCAATTGGGGGGCAACATCCTCACGCCGAGTTCAACGCACAACTTTAAATTTTCAACCTTGACCCCGATTGACGGGGTCATTTACCGTATCAGGAGTTCCCGATGGACCCTATCGAAGCCGCAGAACCGGACCGCCAGGGCATTTCAACGCACATCGTTGAGGCAGTGGTCGCCGTACTCATCGTCGTACTGGGGGCCGTTGTCATTCAGGGAAGCCGGGCATTGGGTTCGGGCTGGACCAGCGAAGGACCGGGCTCCGGTTACTTCCCTTTTTATATTGGCGTGATTCTTTGCATTTCCGGTGCGGGCATCCTCTACCAGGCGCTGTTTGGAGCCAAGAAAAACAGCGACGTGTTTGTTGACGGTGCCCAGCTCAAGCGGGTGTTGTCAGTTTTTCTGCCCGCACTGGTGTATGTGCTTTGCGTGCAGTTCGTGGGGCTTTATGTCGCCTCTGCCGTTTACATCGCGCTGTTCATGGCGGTACTGGGCAAGTTCTCGGCGCTTAAAAGCATCATCACCGCGCTGCTGGTCTGCGTCGTGTTTTTCCTGATGTTTGAGGTCTGGTTCAAAGTGCCGCTTTTCAAGGGTAAGTTTGATCCCTTGAGTTTTCTGGGATATTGAGATGGAAGATGAAAAATGGAAGAACTGAACGCGCTGTTTCACGGGTTCAGCGTCATCCTGACGCCGATGAATTTGCTGCTCATGTTTGTGGGCATCATTCTGGGCGTTTTGATCGGTGTGCTGCCGGGATTGGGCGGTGCCAATGGTGTGGCCATCCTGTTGCCGCTGACATTCACCATGTCGCCCACGTCGGCCATCATCATGTTGTCGTGCATCTACTGGGGCGCGCTGTTTGGCGGCGCGATCACATCCATTTTGTTCAATATTCCGGGAGAGCCCTGGTCGGTGGCCACCACGTTCGACGGTTATCCGATGGCGCAGCAAGGGCGCGCCGGCGAGGCCTTGACCACCGCGTTCACTTCCTCATTCATCGGTGCCTTGGTCGCCGTGATCATGATCACCTTTTTGGCGCCGCTGGTCGCCAAGTTTGCCCTTAAGTTCGGGCCACCTGAATACTTTGCCGTTTATTTGTTGACCTTTTGCAGTTTTGTTGGCATGGGCAAAGGCTCTCCCTTCAAAATCCTGGCGTCCATGGCGATTGGCTTTGCATTGGCCGCAGTGGGCATGGACACCGTCACCGGGCAGTTGCGCCTGACCTTTGGTTTCCCTGACCTGATGCGCGGCTTCGACTTTCTGATTGCCGTGATCGGCCTGTTTGGCATTGGCGAAATTCTACTTTCGATGGAAGAAGGCCTGAAGTTTTCCGGCAAGCCCGCCAAGATCAACTCCAGGGTGGTTTTTGAGACCTGGAAAAAGCTGCCGCAATACTGGATGACGTCCATCAGAAGCTCCCTGGTTGGCATCTGGATGGGGATCACACCGGGCGGTGCCACGCCTGCGTCGTTCATGAGCTACGGGCTTGCCAAAAAAATGTCAAAACGCGGTGCAAATTTTGGCAAAGGCGAGATTGAGGGCGTGATCGCCCCGGAAACCGCCGCGCATGCTGCGGGTACCAGTGCGCTGCTGCCCATGCTGGCGTTGGGCATACCGGGTTCTCCCACGGCGGCGGTGTTGCTCGGTGGCTTGCTGATTTGGGGTTTGCAACCCGGCCCGTTGCTGTTTGTAGAGCAAAAGGACTTTGTCTGGGGCCTGATCGCCAGCATGTACCTGGGCAACCTGGTCGGGCTCATCGTGGTGCTGACCACGGTGCCGCTGTTTGCGTCAATATTGCGGATTCCGTTTTCGATCATTGCGCCCGTGATTGTCGTGATTTGCGCCATTGGCGCTTACACGGTGCACGGTGCCATGCTGGACATCTGGTTCATGATGCTGTTCGGCGTGGTCGGGTATCTGTTTAAAAAACTCGACTACCCGCTGGCCCCTTTGGTGCTGGCGCTGGTGTTGGGCGATAAAGCCGAAGACTCGTTCCGCCAGTCCATGCTGGTGTCACAGGGCGAGCTGTCAATCTTGTGGTCAAACCCGCTAGTGGGGAGCATCTCGTCATTGGCCCTCATTCTGCTTCTGTGGCCCTTGTTGTCACGCCTTTGGGCCAAAATACGGCCGCCAAAACCCAAACAATTCGCCGCCGATCAGCCGGTTGACTGAACCCCATCCGGGGTGCCGTCAAGGTCTTTGGCGCAGCCCCAGTATTTCAATTCACTTCTCACAGGACACACCATGAGCCAAGCCCTAGACGGCGTTCGCATTCTTGATTTCACCCATGTCCAGTCTGGTCCGACCTGCACGCAGTTGCTGGCTTGGTTTGGTGCTGATGTCATCAAGGTCGAGCGCGCCGGTGAAGGCGATGCGACCCGCGCCCAGTTACGCGATATTCCAGGCGTGGACAGCCTGTATTTCACCATGCTCAACCACAACAAGCGCTCCATCACGCTGGACACCAAAAGCGCCAAGGGCAAGGAGGTGCTGGACACGCTGATCAAGCAGTGTGACGTGCTGGTGGAGAATTTTGCGCCCGGCGCGCTGGACCGAATGGGTGTCACCTGGGAGCACATTCAGAAGCTCAACCCCCGCATGATCGTGGCGTCGGTCAAAGGGTTTGGTCCCGGCCCTTACGAAGATTGCAAAGTCTATGAAAACGTGGCCCAGTGTGCGGGCGGCGCTGCATCAACCACCGGTTTTGACGACGGTCCTCCCATCGTGACCGGTGCACAGATTGGTGACAGTGGAACCGGTTTGCACCTGGCACTGGGCATCGTTGCGGCGCTCTACCAGCGCAATGCCACCGGCCGCGGGCAGAAGGTGCTGGCCCCAATGCAGGACGCCGTGCTGAACCTGTGCCGCGTCAAGCTGCGCGACCAGCAGCGCCTGGAACGCACCGGCGTCATGACCGAGTACCCGCAGTACCCTGACAGCAAGTTTGGCGACGCGGTGCCACGGGCGGGCAACGCGTCGGGCGGTGGCCAGCCAGGCTCCATTTTGAAATGCAAAGGATGGGAGACCGATCCCAATGCCTACATCTACTTCATCACCCAGGCGGCAGTGTGGCCCGCCGTGTGCAAAGTCATTGGCGAAGAAGGCTGGATCACCGATGAGGCCTTTGCCAAACCGGCCGCGCGCCTGTTGCATTTGAAAGCGATTTTTGCGCGGATTGAGCAGTGGACCATGACCAAGACCAAGTTTGAGGCGATGGACATTCTCAACCAGTACGACATCCCCTGTGGGCCGATTCTTTCCATGAAAGAGATTGCCGAGGAGCCTGCCTTGCGCGCAACCGGAACCATCGTTGAAGTTGACCATCCAGAGCGTGGCAAGTACCTCACGGTCGGCAACCCGATCAAGATGTCGGACAGCGAAACCGTGGTAACCCGCTCGCCGCTGTTGGGTGAACATACCGATGAGGTATTGGGACAGCTCGGTTATGGCAGCGCCTACATCGCGGAGTTACGGGCCGAAAACGTCATTTGACCAGGTGGCGGCGTTGGTGTCCCTTTCCCGTTGGCGCGGCGCACCATCTGCTCCAGTGATTTAATGGCAGCCATGAATCATCCTGTCTTTCCCATTGCCGTTGAAGGCCCCATTGACGTCCAGATCAGAGACCGAAAACGCCAGGCACCCAAGGGGCGGCAGGTCGTTCCAGCCGCCCTGGCCGAGGTGCAGGCCTTGCTGGGTTCGAGTTCGCGCCAGCCGGATCTGCTGATCGAACACCTGCACAGGATTCAGGATCGTTTTGGGCATTTGTCGGCGGCGCACCTTGCGGCGTTGGCGCAAGAAATGCGCATGCCGCAAACGTCAGTGTATGAGGTTGCGACTTTTTACCACCACTTTGATGTGGTGAAAGAAGGCCAGGCAGCACCAGCAACGCTGACGGTTCGCGTCTGTGACGGCCTATCCTGCGAGATGGCGGGCGCGCGTGACCTGCTGGCCCAATTGCCACCGCTATTGGGCCGTGAAGTGCGGGTGATCGCCGCGCCCTGCATTGGCCGTTGCGAACAAGCCCCCGCTGTGGTGGTGGGGCAAAATCCAGTGCCGAATGCAAGCGTTGAGGCGGTCGTTGCAAAGGTAAAGGCGAACGCAACCCAGCATGAAGCGCAACCATTCATTGATCTTGCCGCCTATCAAGCCGCAGGTGGCTATTCGCTGCTTCAGCAATGTGTTTCGGGCGCAAAGGATGTCGAATCTGTCCTCAAAACCATGGAGGACTCCAGCCTGCGTGGCCTGGGCGGTGCCGGTTTTCCCACGGGGCGAAAATGGCGCATCGTCAAGGCGGAAAAAGGCCCGCGCCTGATGGCCGTCAACATCGACGAAGGCGAACCCGGCACCTTCAAAGACCGCGTCTACCTGGAGCGCGACCCGCACCGTTTCATTGAAGGCATGTTGATAGCGGCCTGGGCGGTCGGCATCGAAAAAATCTACGTCTACCTGCGCGATGAATACCACGGCTGCCGTGCTCTGCTCGAAGCGGAACTGGCCAAACTGCGGGCCAATCCGTCCCTGCAGAACATGCCGGCCATCGAAATGCGCCGGGGCGCTGGCGCCTACATTTGTGGGGAAGAGTCGGCCATGATTGAATCCATTGAAGGCAAACGCGGCATGCCCCGCCTGCGCCCGCCCTACGTGGCGCAGGTCGGGCTGTTTGGCCGCCCCACCTTGGAGCACAATTTCGAAACCCTGTATTGGGTGCGCGAAATTCTGGAACAGGGCGCGGGCTGGTTTGCCTCGCACGGGCGCAATGGCCGCCAGGGTCTGCGTTCCTTCTCCGTATCGGGCCGGGTCAACAGCCCCGGTGTCAAACTGGCACCGGCCGGCATCACCCTGCAGCAGTTGGTGGATGAGTTTTGCGGCGGCATGCGGGACGGCCACACGCTGTATGCCTACCTGCCCGGCGGCGCATCAGGCGGCATTTTGCCCGCCAGCATGGCCAACATCCCGCTGGACTTCGACACGCTTCAACCCTATGGCTGCTTCATCGGTTCAGCCGCAGTGATTGTTTTGTCTGACCAGGACACAGCCGCTGGCGCCGCCCGCAACATGATGAATTTCTTCCGGCATGAGTCGTGCGGCCAATGCACGCCCTGCCGGGTTGGCACTGCCAAGGCGTCACATTTGATCAATCAAACGCAATGGGACTTGCCGTTGCTGGCCGACCTGTCGCGGGTCATGCGCGACTCGTCGATTTGCGGTCTGGGACAGGCAGCGCCGAACCCGGTGGACTGCGTTGTCAAGTACTTCCCTCAAGAACTGACGCAAGGGATAGCGGCATGAACGCAATGACCCGCCAGCAGTTGGCTTTGCTCGACGCGCCGGTTGTCACCTTCAGCCTCAACGGCCATCAAGTCAGCGCCCGCACGGATGAAACCCTATTGACCATCGCCAAACGCGAAGGCATTGAAGTCCCGCATCTGTGTTTTAAAGTGGGCCTGGAATCGGTGGGCAATTGCCGCGCCTGCATGGTTGAAATCAATGGCGAGCGGGTTTTGGCACCGTCTTGCTGCCGCACGCCGACAGCGGGAATGAAAGTCACAACAGACAGCGAACGTGCCGTGGCCTCCCAAAAGCTGGTGCTGGAACTGTTGCTGTCCGACATGCCCGAGACCGTCTACACCCGCCACAACGAAGTCGATCAGTGGGCGCAGAAACTGGCGCTGGGCAAACCCAGGTTTGCAGCCCGTGCGCAAGCCCAACAAGACCTGTCGCACCCCGCCATCGCGGTGAATCTGGATGCCTGCATCCAGTGCACCCGCTGCCTGCGTGCCTGCCGCGACGAGCAGGTCAACGACGTGATCGGCCTGGCTTTTAGAGGTGACGCGGTGAAAATAGTGTTTGACATGGATGACGCCATGGGTGCCTCCACCTGTGTGGCCTGCGGTGAATGCGTGCAGGCCTGTCCCACCGGAGCGTTAGCGAGCATCGTCAGGCCCGGTGCATTGATGCCCGCCCGCGACACGGCGCTGGCCGTGCCGGACAAAAAGGTTGAATCCATCTGCCCGTATTGCGGCGTGGGTTGCCAGCTCATCTACAACGTCAAAGACAACAAGATTCTTTTCGTCGAAGGCCGCAATGGCCCGGCCAACCAGGGTCGCCTGTGTGTCAAAGGCCGCTACGGATTCGATTACGCGCATCATCCGCAACGATTGACCAAGCCCTTGATCCGCCGCCAGGATGCCCCCAAGCACGGTGCATTCACGATGGACCCGAGCAACGTGATGGACATCTTCCGCGAAGCCAGTTGGGAAGAAGCGCTTGAGTTCGCCGGTGGCAAACTTAAATCCATCCGCGACCACCACGGCAAGAAATCACTGGCTGGTTTTGGCTCGGCCAAAGGTAGCAATGAAGAGGCCTATTTGTTCCAAAAACTGGTGCGCACCGGCTTTGGCAGCAACAACGTCGATCACTGCACCCGGCTATGCCACGCCTCATCGGTGGTGGCTCTGCTCGAAGGCATTGGCTCGGGAGCCGTCTCCAACCCTGTGATGGATGTGACCAAAGCAGCGGTGGTGATCATCATTGGCGCCAACCCCACGGTCAACCATCCGGTCGCAGCAACCTGGATCAAAAACGCCGTCAACAACGGCACACAACTGCTGCTGCTGGACCCGCGCAAGAGCGACCTGACCCGCATCGCGCACCGCTTTTTGCAGTTCAAGCCCGATACCGATGTGGCCCTGCTGAACGCCATGATGAACGTCATCGTGACGGAAAACCTGGTCGATGCGGAATTCATTGCCAGCCGCACAATTGGTTATGAGGACCTGCGCAATAACGTCGAAGCTTACAGCCCGGAGCTGATGGCCCCCCTCTGCGGTATTGACGCTGAAACCATTCGCTACGTCGCGCGCCTGTACGCTACGTCCAGGGCCTCCATGATCCTGTGGGGCATGGGCGTGAGCCAGCACGTGCACGGAACCGACAACGCGCGTTGCCTGATCGCCCTGGCGCTGATGACCGGCCAGATCGGCCGCCCCGGCACCGGCCTGCACCCCCTGCGCGGGCAAAACAACGTGCAAGGCGCGTCCGACGCGGGCCTGATCCCGATGATGTTCCCGGATTACCAGCACGTGACCAACCCGCAGGTTCGGGCCAGTTTCGAGAAAGCCTGGTGTTTGTCGGCAGGTTCATTGGATGCCACGCCCGGCCTGACGGTGGTCGAAGTCATGCATGCCATCGAAAAGGGAGAAATTCGCGGCATGTACATCATGGGCGAGAACCCGGCGATGTCCGACCCCGACGCCAACCATGCGCGCAAATCGTTGGCGGCGCTGGACCATCTGGTGGTGCAGGACATCTTCCTGACCGAAACCTGTTACCTGGCCGACGTGATCCTGCCAGCCAGCGCCTTCCCCGAGAAAACCGGCAGCTTCACCAATACCGACCGGCTAGTGCAAATGGGCCGGCAGGCCATCAACCCGCCGGGTGATGCCAGGCAAGACCTGTGGATCATCCAGCAAATCGCCGCAAAACTCGGCCTGGATTGGCACTACAGCCATGTGAGCGAAGTGTTTGACGAAATGCGCCACACCATGCCCAGCATTGGCGGCATCACCTGGGAGCGCCTGGAGCGTGACCACGGCGTCACCTACCCCTGCAAAAACGAAGGCGACCCCGGCCAGTCGGTGGTGTTTGTGGATGACTTTCCGCGCGAGGGCGGCCGCGCCCGCTTCGTGCCAGCCGACATCATCCCCGCCAATGAGCGCCCCGATGCCGATTACCCGCTGGTGCTGATCAC
>JANOMD010000171.1:0-1550 GCA_031420135.1 Rhodoferax sp.
TGCTCCTCGCGCAGGCTTTTCCAGACGATCACGTTGACATTGCCGGTTTCATCTTCCAGCGTGACAAAGACGACGCCCTTTGCGGTTTGCGGTTGCTGGCGCATGGTCACAATGCCGCAGGCTTTGACCCATCGCCCGTTGGGCAAGTTGTGCAGTTGTGCCGAGGTGAGCAAACCCATTTTCGCTAACTGGGGGCGCAGAATCGCCAATGGATGCCGGCGCAGGGTAAGGCCCGTGGCAGCGTAGTCGAAGACCACTTCTTCGCCTTCTGAGGCAGCAGGCAATTCCAGAAAGTCTTCTTCCACGGGCACGCCGACCAGCAAGGGCGGCGATGCCAGCAATGCCGAGGCACTCCATACCTGTTGGCGGCGATGCCCGGACAGGGCGGCCAGCACATCTGCACTCGCCAGAGCCTTGAGGTCGCCGGCATCCAGCTCGGCGCGCAAGGCCAGGTCTTCAGTGCTGGTAAAGGGTGAAAAAAGGCGCGCCGCAACGATGCGTTGGGCAGCGGCGTCTGTCAGGCCAGCGACCATGCGAAGGCCCAGACGGACAGCTTGCTGCCGCGCTGCGTCGGCCTTTGCCTCCAGCCCACAGTCCCAATCGCTGTGCATCACGTCAACCGGCAGCACGCGAATGCCGTGGCGCTTTGCATCTTGCACGAGTTGCGAGGTCGAATAAAACCCCAGGGGTTGCGAGTTCAACATGGCGGTCAGAAAACACGCGGGTTCATGGTGCTTCAACCAGCAGCTCACGTAAGTAATCAGGGCAAAACTGGCGGCATGGCTCTCGGGGAAACCGTATTCGCCAAAGCCTTCAATCTGCTTGAAGATGCCTTCCGCAAACTCGGTGGTGTAGCCGCGCTCAACCATGCCATTGACCAGGCGGTCGTGAAACTTGTGCACACCACCTTTGCGTTTCCAGGCCGCCATGGAGCGGCGCAAGCTGTCTGATTCGCCCGCGCTAAAGCCTGCAGCCAGCATGGCAATCTGCATCACCTGTTCCTGAAAAATTGGTACACCCAGAGTGCGTTTCAAGGCCTCTTCCAGCGCGGGGCTGGGGTAGACCACATTGTTGGGGTCTTTGCGCGCGTTCAAGTAGGGGTGAACCATGCCGCCTTGAATCGGGCCGGGGCGCACGATGGCCACCTCAATCACCAGATCGTAAAACGTGCGCGGGCGCAGGCGCGGCAACATGCTCATCTGGGCCCGACTTTCAATCTGGAACACGCCCACCGTGTCGGCCCGGCAGATCATGTCGTAGGTGGCCGGGTCTTCAGCGGGAATGTCCTGCATCTCGAAGGCGTAGCCGCGCTGGGCACTGATCAAATCAAGGCAGCGGCGAATGGCGCTAAGCATGCCCAGGGCCAGCACGTCGACCTTGAGAAGGCCCATGGCGTCAAGGTCGTCTTTATCCCACTGGATGATGCTGCGGTCCGGCATGGCCGCGTTTTCTACCGGCACCAGACGCGTCAGTTTGCCCTGTGTCAGCACAAAACCGCCCACATGCTGACTCAAGTGGCGTGGTGCGCCCAGCAACTGGTTGGTGAGCTG
>JANOMD010000172.1:0-1821 GCA_031420135.1 Rhodoferax sp.
CGCATTGCGAGGGGCATCGACACCGGCAATCGTTGATGGGGCCGACTGCGCGGCTTGGTCTGGCGCCACCTCGGCGGGCTCGAAATCCGCGATCTGCTCACGCACCAGCCGCTGGCGATTGCGCTTTTCAATCAAGTCGAAATGGGTGGCCGTGTCCCGGCTGATGAAGCTCACCGCCAGGCCGCTGGTCCCGGCGCGGGCAGTGCGCCCAATGCGGTGCACATAGTCCACACTGGAGCGCGGCAGGTCGTAATTCACCACCACCGGCAGCTCGGCAATGTCAATGCCGCGCGCCGCCAGGTCCGTGGCCACAACCACCTGCACGCGGCTGGTTTTGAAATCTGCCAACACCTGGCTGCGTTTACCCTGACTGAGCAGCCCATGAAACGGTTCAGCCCAAATATTGGCCTTGCGCAGTTTGTCAGCAACGATTTCTGCCGCGTGTTTGGTGGCAACAAACACCAGCACGCGCGTCCATTTATTTTGCTGTATCAGGTGGCGCAGCAGTTGGGTTCGGCGCCTAGCGTCGACTTCGATGGCGCGTTGCGTGATTTGCGGCGCCGTCTCGGGGGTGGTAGCCACCTCGATGCGCGCGGGGTCCCGCAGCAGGGCATCTGCAAGCCCTTTGACCGAAGGCGGAAAAGTAGCCGAGAAAAACAGGTTTTGACGCCGCTTTGGCAACAGATTCAGGATGCGGGTCAACTCGTCCGTGAAGCCCAGGTCCAGCAGGCGGTCAGCCTCATCCAGCACCAGCGTCGCAACGGTGGCGAGGTCCAGCGCATTGTGGTCAACCAGGTCAAGCAGGCGTCCCGGAGTCGCCACCACGATGTCGGCGCCACTGCGCAAACCCATCATTTGTGGGTTGATCGATACGCCGCCAAACACCACCGTGGTCTTGACCGCATGCGGCAGGTGTGCCGACAGCACACGCAAGGTCTCGCCAACCTGCGCGGCCAGTTCGCGCGTGGGCACGAGGATCAGCGAGCTTACCGATGTGCGGCCCGAGCGGACCGAGCCCAACGGCGCTGCGCTCTTCGCTGCCTGCAAACCCTGAAGCAGCGGCAGGCAAAACGCCGCCGTCTTGCCAGAACCGGTTTGCGCCAGCCCCAACACGTCGCCGCCTTTGAGAATTAACGGAATGGCCGCCGTCTGTACCGGTGTGGGCACCTTGTAACCCTGCAACGCCACCGCGCGCTGCAACGCGGGTGAAAGGCCAAGTGCTAAGAACGGCATGGAAGGATCCAGGTGGGGAGTGGCGAATGAAAAACGGGGCTGACGCAGCCCCGTTTCAATCCGGCCCGGTTGGGGTGATTACAGCGTATCGGTGAAGCTGCGCAGCTTGTCCGAGCGGCTCGGGTGCTTGAGCTTCCGCAGCGCTTTGGCCTCAATCTGGCGAATCCGCTCACGCGTCACGTCAAACTGCTTGCCCACCTCTTCGAGGGTGTGGTCGCTGGTCATCTCGATGCCGAAGCGCATGCGCAGCACCTTGGCTTCGCGCGGTGTCAGGCTGTCCAGAATGTCTTTGACAACATCGCGCAGGCCCGCCTGCATGGCCGCTTCCATGGGCGCGGTGTTGGCGCCATCTTCGATGAAGTCGCCCAGGTGGCTGTCATCATCATCGCCAATCGGCGTTTCCATCGAGATCGGCTCTTTGGCGATCTTCATGATCTTGCGGATTTTGTCCTCGGGGATTTCCATGCGCTCGGCCAGAACGGAAGCATCCGGCTCAAAACCAAATTCCTGCAAGTGCTGACGGCTGATCCGGTTCATCTTGTTGATGGTTTCGATCATGTGCACCGGAATGCGAATCGTGCGCGCCTG
>JANOMD010000173.1:0-3612 GCA_031420135.1 Rhodoferax sp.
TTTCTGGCCCACCACCCGATGCGCAGCCTCGACTTCGACGAGGTGCAGCCGGACAAAACGCACAACTGGGTGAACCTGACCCGCAACGACTTTGACACGCTGCTGCCGCTGGCGAGCAAGGCGACCAAGGCGGCGAAGACGGCGCCCCAAGAGCGGGCGATTTTCAAGTTGTTCACGAACGCCGTCAATACAGCACGGGATGAATGGGTCTATGACCTTGATAGTGCAGCGCTGAAACACAAACTCGCGTGTCTTATTGACGCCTATAACAAGGAATTCGAGGCGACCAAGAAACGTGGAAAAGTTGACGCAAAGTTGGTGAGTAAGGCTATCAAATGGAGCGCAGGGTTGCTTGGCAACGTGGGACGCGTCTCAGCAGCGCCTTTTTCCAAGACGAAAGTGATTGAGTCGGCCTATCGCCCGTTCTTTAGTCTTGCTTACTATGCTGACCCGATATTCTCAGATCGGTTGACCGGAAATCACAATGAATGTTTCGGCTCGGATTTCAAGTTCGCGCCCAAGTGCTTCGCGTTGACTGCGCCGGGCGCGTCCAAGACTTTCAGTTCGCTGGCGACGAAAGGAATCGCTGACTGGCACTTTCTAGGGGATACGCAGCTTTATCCGATCAAGCGGAAGGTGGACGGAATTGAGGTTGACAACATCACCGACTGGGCCCTCAAGCAATTCACCGCCCACTACAAAGACCAGGACAACAACGGGAACGCAGAGCCCTCACCTCAGCCCCCTTCCAAAGGACGAGGGAGTAAAGCCGATGCACGCAAGATCACCAAAGAAACCATCTTCCACTACTGCTACGCCGTGCTGCACAACCCGGCCTACCGCGAGAAATACGCGCAAAACCTCAAGCGCGAATTTCCGCGCATCCCCTTCTACGCTGACTTCTGGCAATGGGCGGCCTGGGGCGAGGCCTTGATGGCGCTGCACATCGGCTACGAGCAGGTCGAGCCCTTCGCGCTGACGCGCACTGACACGCCCGACGCAAAAGTTCGCGCCGCTGGTTTGTCGCCCAAAGCCCTGCTGCGCGCCGACCCCGCAGCAGGCAGCATCACGCTCGACTCCGAGACCACGCTGCGCGGCATCCCACCCGAAGCCTGGACGTACAAGCTCGGCAACCGCTGCGCGCTCGATTGGGTGCTTGACCAGTACAAGGAAAAGAAACCCAAAGACCCGACCATCCGAGAGAAGTTTGACACTTACCGCTTCGCCGACTACAAGGAAAAGGTCATTGACCTGATCATGCGCGTGACTGCGGTGAGCGTGGAGACGGTGCGGATTGTCGAAACCATGAAGGGAGCGCAGCGGTGACGGGGCTGGAGTCGTTGATTCGCGCACTGCTTGGTGAGCACGGGGAGTGCGAATGGCTGGAGTTCAAGCACAACAACGGCGATCCGGCGCGCATTGGTGAGTACGTGTCAGCTTTGTCCAATGCTGCGGCTTTGCACGGCCAGTCGATGGGCTACGTGATCTGGGGCGTGGCCGATGGGCGGCGCGAATTGGTGGGAACGTCGTTCGATCCGTTGACTTCGCGTGTCGGCAACGAGCCGCTCGAACCGTGGTTGAGTCGCATGCTGACCCCGCGCGTGGACTTCCGCTTCGAGTCAGTCGACATGGACGGTTTGCATGTGGTGGTGCTGAAGGTGCCCGCAGCCAGAGATGCGCCGACTCGTTTCAAGGGCCGTGAGCACGTGCGAGTTGGATCAACCAACCGGCTGTTGCACGACCACCCGGAAAAGGAGCGTGCGCTGTGGGAATGCTTCAACACGTCACCGTTTGAGCGGGATATCGCGTTGGCTGGTGTAGATGCCCCACGCGTGTTGGAACTGCTTGACTACCCCGCGTACTTCACGCTCACAAACCAGCCGCTGCCTGAGGCGCGCAGCGGCATCCTCGACAAGCTGAAGGCCGAGGGATTCGTCTTGGCAAAGGCAGACGGCAGCTTTGATATCACCAACTTTGGTGCGCTGTTGTTCGCCCGAGAGTTGGCGCAGTTCGAACGACTTGGCCGAAAGGTGCTGCGGGTTGTTTTCTACAAAGGGGTGCATCGCGTCGAGACCGAGCGTGAGCAGACTGGCACGCGCGGTTACGCGGCGGGCTATTCGGGTGCAATCCGTTTCCTGAATGAGCGCCTGCCGCGTAGCGAGTGGATGGGACAGGCGTTGCGACGCGAGGTGCCGATGTATCCGGAACTGGCCCTGCGCGAAATGGTGGCGAATGCGCTCATCCATCAGGATCTGCGCATATCGGGCGCCGGGCCCATGGTCGAGGTCTTTACTGATCGTATCGAGATCAGTAACCCGGGCGCTCCACTGAACGATCTGCAGCGCCTGCTTGACCTGCCGCCACGTTCGCGAAACGAGGCCCTGGCTTCGTTCATGCGCCGCATTGGCGTGTGCGAGGAGCGCGGCAGCGGCATCGACAAGGTGATCTTCGAGATTGAAAAGTACCAGCTTCCACCGCCGGATTTCCGTATTGCTGGTGACAACACAGTGGCAGTGCTTTTTGCACCCAAAAGGCACACCGCCATGGACGCTACAGAGCGGGTGCGCGCCTGTTACCAGCACGCCTGCCTGATGTACGTGAGCAATCAGCGGATGACCAATGCGAGCCTGCGCACCCGCTTTGGCATCGAAGCAGCGAACGCTGCGACTGTCTCCCGCTTTCTCGGCGAGGCGCTCAAAAGCGGCGTGATCCGGCTTGGCGACCCCGAAGGCAAGTCGACCAAAGATCGGTGGTATCTGCCGGCTTGGGCTTGACCTCATCACTGTTTGATGGCTGTTTGATAACCCGGGTTTCTTGGACTGACGAGACAAGTACCGACTCGGGTAACCAATTGATTTCTAATGACTTTTTTTAAAATTCCAAGTGCCGCACGTGCTTGATGGGTCTTTAAAAAGACTTCCGTGAAAGTAAAACCTGTTACGACTCCGTATCTGGAGATAGTAGAACAGGCAATCGATTTATCGTAAGTTAACACTAACTTATACAAGGATTGATCTTTGATGAACTTCCTGCAAGGGGCATAGCGGTTCTGGTGGCGCTCCGTGCGGTTCGGTTTCTTCATCATTCTCGGCGCCGAACGTTGCGACATCGGCAGCACCGCTGGCAGGTACGCCATTGAGGCCTTCAAGCGATATGGCGCCGACTTCGCCGCTCTTGATTTCGAGCGTAGGCGCGCAGGCGCGATGACGCGTTGGCCGCAGTGAGCGCCGGCCAGCAGTGCGCGGCTGGTTCGCATCCCGTCGCTATTAATTCAGTAGCTGCCTGCGCTGGCATGACCTGGGCAGGAGGTTAATGTGATCATCAAAAGGGCGACCTGCGCTGCTGCAGCCGCCCGCCCAGCATCACGCACACCAGCGCACACACGACAAGCGCAATACCGCCCCACTGCCACGGCGTGATGCGCTCGCCCAGCACCCCCATGCCAGCGGCCAGCCCGACGATAGGCACGCCCAAACTGAACGGCGCAACGCGGTTGGCCGGGTGGCGCTTGAGCAGTCCCGTCCACAGGCTGTCGCCGACCAGCGTCGCCACCCAGCCCAGATACGCCACGGCCAGCCAGCTGGTCGGGCGCGCATCCATCCATTGCCAGCG
>JANOMD010000174.1:0-12552 GCA_031420135.1 Rhodoferax sp.
GAGACGGCAAACCGGAGGGATTGCCGTGGCAGAGATTTCAACCAGATCAACATCCAGCTCGCCAGCCATTCGCAGGGCCTCCATCAGGCTGACGACGCCTAACGGCTCGTTTTCAACGCCTGAGAGGCGAACTTCCGGGGCCATGATTTCCCGGTTAAGGCGGTGTTTGCGTTCTTCGCGGTGACGGCGGTCACGAAATTCAGTAGCGATGGCTCATTCCTTCAAAATAATTACTGCAAAATTGCAGCTTTCAGCACCGAATGCACACTTAGCGCCAACACTGCGCACGCGAACAAAACTGATATCTTAGGTAAAACCTGTAGAGGTAAAAACCGTCTAGATCACAGACTTGTGAGTGATGTCGCCAGAGATTTTTTGCACGAAGGCATCAAGGGACATCACACCGAGGTCAAGATTGCCCCGGGCGCGCACTGCGACGGCACCAGCTTCTTTCTCTTTGTCACCCACGACAAGGATGTAGGGAAGCTTTTGCATCGAATGCTCCCGTATTTTACGCGTTATTTTCTCATTGCGCAGATCCGTGATGACCCTAAGGTCTTGATTTGGCAGTGATTTCCTTAAGGATGCGGCAATTTCACGACAATAATCGGCCTGCGCGTCGGTAATGCACAGCACCGCAACCTGCACCGGGGCGAGCCAGGTCGGCAAAGCGCCAGCGTGTTCCTCAATCAAGATCCCGATGAATCGCTCCAGGCTGCCGACGATGGCCCGGTGCAGCATGACCGGGCGGTGACGCGCACCGTCCTCGCCCACGTACTCGGCACCCAGGCGCTGCGGCATGGAGAAATCGACCTGCATCGTGCCGCATTGCCACTGTCGGCCAATTGCGTCTTTCAGCGTGTATTCAATTTTTGGGCCGTAAAACGCGCCGTCGCCTGGTGAGATTTCGAACTCGCAGCCCGACGCGCGCAGGCAGGCGATCAGCGCCTCCTCGGCCTTGTCCCAGCTTTCATCTGAACCAATTCGCTGCGCCGGGCGCGTGGCGACTTTGTAGATGATGTTTTTAAAACCAAAGTCGAAGTAGACTTTTTGCAGCAGTGTCGTGTAAGCCACACATTCGGCCAAGATTTGCTCTTCGGTGCAAAAGATATGCCCGTCGTCCTGCGTGAAAGCACGAACCCGCATGATGCCGTGCAGCCCGCCCGTGGGTTCGTTGCGATGGCATTGGCCGAATTCACCATAGCGCAGCGGCAGGTCACGGTAGCTCTTGATGCCCTGGTTGAAGATGATGATGTGGCCCGGGCAGTTCATCGGCTTCAGGGCGTAGTCTCGCTTCTCCGATTCCGTGGTGAACATGTTGTCGCGGTACTTGTCCCAGTGGCCAGTTTTCTCCCACAGGCTCTTATCCAGAATCTGTGGGCCTTTGACTTCCTGATAGCCATTGTCCTGGTAGACCTTGCGCATGTACTGCTCCACGCCCTGCCACAGCGTCCAGCCCTTGGGGTGCCAGAACACCGTGCCGGGCGAGTGTTCATCAATGTGAAACAGATCCAGCTCGCGGCCCAATTTGCGGTGATCACGCTTTTCGGCCTCCTCGAGCATCGTCAAATGTTGTTGCAGCTCGTCTTTGGTCGCCCAGGCCGTGCCATAAATGCGTTGCAGCATTTCGTTGCGATGGTCGCCACGCCAGTACGCTCCGGCCAGCTTCATCAGCTTGAAATGCTTCAACTTGCCCGTGCTGGGCACGTGCGGGCCACGGCACAGATCTTCAAATTGGCCTGCCCGATACAGCGACACGTCCTCCCCGGCGGGAATGCTGCCAATGATCTCGGCTTTGTAGTGCTCGCCCATCCCCTTGAAATACGCCACCGCATCGTCGCGCGGCAGCACCCGGCGCGTGACGGGCTCGTCTTTGTTTGACAACTCTGTCATCTTCTTTTCGATCGCCGCGAGGTCCTCCAGCGTGAATGGGCGCTTGTACGAAAAGTCGTAAAAGAAGCCATGTTCGATCACCGGGCCAATCGTGACCTGGGCGTCGGGGAACAGCTCCTTCACGGCGTAAGCCAGCAAATGCGCCGTGGAGTGACGAATCACCTCAAGGCCGTCGGCGTCTTTGGCGGTGATGATGGATAGCGCGCTGTTTTGGTCAATCAAGTAGCTCGTATCCACGACTTTGCCGTCAATCTTGCCCGCCAGTGCCGCCTTGGCCAAACCGGCACCGATGGAGGTGGCGACTTCTGCCACGGTGACCGGACCCGGATAGTCGCGTTTTGAGCCATCCGGAAGTGTGATTTGAATCATTTTGAGGACCTGCAAAGAGGGGATCGATAGGTAAAGGTAGAAAAAAAACACAATGACGAGCACAAAAAAAAGCGCGGTAGGTGCCGCGCATTGATCTCAATACTGTAGCTGCCAGCGCACCGGGGCGCGCGCATCCGCAACCCGTGAGCTTATGAAAACTGAGCCGATGTAGTTCGCGGTGTCATAACCCAAGTTGCCTTTCTCGCTGTTGTTCAAGTGGTGGTTTTTCTGCATTTTAGCCTGCGAGAGATTTCAATTTTCAATGCTATATATTATATAGCAACTTATGTATATTACACGAGAGCTAGAGGTCAATACAAAAAGAATTCCTCGAATTTTGACGGGTTTCGGCCTCCAATATACCCAAATTAGGTATATTTCAAGTCAAAACAATAAAGCCCGTTGGCGAGCCAGCGGGCTGATAGTTGTGTGTCAGCCTGAAAGCGGGCTGAACCTTTTTCGATCTCAGATCAGTGGAACTGCTCTTCTTCGGTAGAGCCCGTCAATGCCGTCACGCTGGACTTGCCGCCTTGAATCGTCGTGGTGACTTCGTCGAAATAGCCGGTGCCGACTTCCTGCTGGTGTGACACGAAGGTGTAGCCACGGTCGCGCGCTGCGAACTCAGGCTCTTGCACTTTCTCGACATAGGCCGTCATGCCGCGCTTGACGTAGTCTTGTGCCAAGTCGTACATGTTGTACCACATGGAATGGATGCCAGCCAGGGTGATGAACTGGTACTTGTAGCCCATAGCACCGAGTTCGCGCTGGAACTTGGCGATGGTTGCGTCGTCCAGGTTTTTCTTCCAGTTAAACGATGGCGAGCAGTTGTAGGCGAGCATTTTGCCAGGGTGAACTTTGTGCACGGCATCGGCAAACTTCTTGGCAAAGTTGAGGTCAGGCGTACCGGTTTCGCACCAGACCAAATCGGCGTACGCAGCATACGCATTGGCGCGGGCGATGGCCTGGTCAATGCCTTTGCGGGTTTTGTAAAAACCTTCGGCGGTACGCTCGCCGGTGAGGAAAGGTTTGTCGATGTCGTCGTAGTCGCTGGTGAGCAAATCGGCAGCTTCTGCGTCGGTGCGGGCAATCACCAAGGTAGGCACGCCGCACACGTCAGCGGCCATGCGTGCGGCAATCAGCTTCTGGCAGGATTCGCGGGTGGGCAACAGTACCTTGCCGCCCATGTGGCCGCATTTTTTGACAGATGCCAGTTGGTCTTCCCAATGAACGCCGCCCGCGCCGGCCTTGATCATGGCCTTCATCAGCTCAAACGCGTTCAACACGCCGCCAAAACCGGCCTCAGCGTCGGCCACGATGGGCGCGAAGTAGTCGATGTAGTCTTTGCCGCCTGCATCAATGCCTTTGGCGTGCTGGATTTCGTCGGCACGGCGGAAGGTGTTGTTGATGGTTTCAACCACCTTTGGCACGGAATCAACCGGGTACAACGATTGGTCCGGGTACATGCTGGAATAGGTGTTGTTGTCAGCAGCAACCTGCCAGCCGGACAAATAGATAGCCTTGACGCCGGCTTTGACTTGCTGCATGGCCTGGCCACCGGTCAATGCGCCCAGGCAATTGACATAAGCCTCAGTGTGAAGCAAGTCCCAGAGCTTTTCGGCACCGCGACGGGCCAGCGTGTGTTCGATGGGGAACGAGCCGCGCAGGCGCACGACATCGACCGCGCTGTAACCGCGCTTGATGCCTTTCCAACGCGGGTTGGTGGCCCAGTCTTTTTCCAGCGCCTTGATTTGTTGGTCGCGGCTGAGTTGTTCGGTGAAGCTTTGTGGCATGGAGGCACTCCTTGAGGTGATGAAAAACTGGACAGCAACAAGCGTTGAATTTCGCTGCTGATGAAACAATTCTAAGTCTTATAGAAGACTATTTCTATCTCTTATGTCTTATAGAAGACATATATTTAATTGAATGAAATCAATGATGTATCGATCATATTTTGAATTATGGAATTTGACTTCTCATATTGAGAAATATTATTGCAGTGCAGCATTTTCACTCACCACAATATGGAACGAGAAAATGCGTGGTGAAACTGCGCTTCGGATGGCTAATGAAATGGGCGCGACCGCCTCGTTTGGTGCGCCACATAAATGCTGTAGGCCACCACCGCCAGTGTGATCACGGCGATGAGCAAAGCCGCCGCTGCGTAGATCGAGGGGTTCACGCCCCGGCGCGCGTAGCTGAAGATGACTTGCGGCAAAGTGGTGACACCAGGCCCTGACAGGAATTCGGAAATCACCACATCATCAAACGACAGCGTGAACGTCAGCAACCAGGCAGAGATCACCGCCTGGGACATGTTGGGCAGGGTGACGAGGAAGAACACCTGCAAGGGCCGCGCACCCAAATCCATCGCGGCCTCTTCAATCGAGCGATCCATCTCGGACAGCCGCGACTGGATCACCACCGTCGCATACGCCATGCCCAACAACGCATGCCCCAGTACGATGGTGACAAAGCCGCGCTCGGGCCAGCCGACCGCACGTTGTACGGACACCATCAGCAGCAGCAGCGACAGGCCCAGAATCACCTCAGGCATCACCATCGGCGCATTGACCATGCCAGAAAACAGCGGTCGCCCGCGAAAGCGGGTGTAGCGCACCAGCACAAAGGCGGCAAACCCGCCCAGGATGACGGACAGGGTGCCCGTCAGCAGGGCGACCTTCAAGGACAGGAAGAAGCCGTCCACCAGCTTGGAATCGTCCATCAGCGCCGCATACCAACGCAGTGAGAAGCCGGTGAAGATCGCGTCTTGCCGAGTGCTGTTGAATGAAAAGAGAATCAGGAAAAATAGCGGCGCATACAAAAAGAAAAATACCGCCAAGAGCCAAAAATGACCCAGATGGCGGCCTAGGTGGTGTTGCAAGAATCGAGGGAATGTGCTGAACATGTCACCCGCCCCGCGCTTCGCGTTGCGTTGTAGTCTGCTGGTGGTAGAGCCCCAGGGGTATCAGGATCAGCAAAATCATCACCACCGCCAGCGCGGCAGCACGCGGCCAGTTGTTGCTGCTGAACATTTCGTCCCACACCACGCGACCGATCAGGATGTTTTCAGCGCCGCCCAAAAGCGACGGAATCACAAACTCCCCCACCGCAGGAATGAACACCAGCATGCAGCCCGAGATGATGCCCGCGCGGCTCAGGGGCACCGTGACCAGCCAAAACCCCTTCCACGGGCTGGCACCCAGGTCGTAGGCAGCCTCCAGCAGGCGCATGTCCATTTTGACCAGGGTGGCATAGAGCGGCAAGATCATGAAGGGCAAGTACACATAGGTCATACCGACCAGCATGGAGACATCGGTGTACAGCATCTGGATCGGCTCGTTGACGATGCCGACCCACATCAGAAACTGGTTGACCACGCCCTGGTCTGCCAGGATGCCCTTCCACGCGTAGACGCGTAGCAGGAACGATGTCCAAAACGGCAGCATCACCAGCATCAGCAGCACGGGACGAATGCTGGCCTTGGCCCGCGCCATAAAGTAGGCGAACGGATAGCCGATGAACAGGCACAGCAGCGTGGTGAGAAAAGCATAGCGCAGCGAAGTCCCATAGGCTTCCATGTAGATGGTGTCGCCGAACTTGCCTGCCCCACCTGCGTCTTTGAAGATCGAGGAGTAGTTCTCCCACTTCAACCGCCACTGCCAACTGCCAGAACTGGTGTCCAGCAGCGGGGCAAACGGATCAATACCACTGCCCATGTCAGTCACGCTGATGCGCAGCAGAATCAAAAACGGCAGCGCAAAAAAAACCAGTAGCCACAGGAACGGCACGCCGATCACGAATCGCCTGCCTGGCTTGATCGCAGACAACGCCATACCCTTTGCGGTCTTTGCAGTCATTGCGACAGCACAATCGATGCCGACGCATCCCACCAGATGTGAACCTTGTCACCCCAGGTGATGTCAGCGCTGGTCAGGCCAGGCTCGTGCGCGTGGTTGATGGTGTTGACGCGCACTGTTTTCCCGCCAGCCATCTCGACCAGGAAGCTGGTGTAGCTGCCCAGGTAGCCGATCTCGCGCACGCTGCCGCTGAAGAGATTGGCAGTGGTCATTGGCTTGGTTTTGGCCACGTTGATTTTTTCGGGCCGTATCGCCACAGCAACCGCCGCGCCTGCTAGATGCGAACCAGCTTTGGTGATGCGCATCAAGCCAATATCGGTTTGCACTTCCTGTTGTTCGTCATCCGTGCTGCTGATACGTCCGTCAAAGATATTGATATTCCCAATGAAATCGGCAACGAATCGGGAACTGGGCGATTCGTAAATTTCTTTTGGCGTTCCCACCTGCACCACCTTGCCATGGCTCATGACCGCAATGCGCGAGGCCATGGTCATCGCCTCTTCCTGGTCGTGCGTCACCATCACGCAGGTCACGCCCACCTTCTCGATGATGTTGACCAGCTCGAATTGAGTTTGCTCGCGCAGCTTGCGATCCAACGCACCCAAGGGTTCGTCCAGCAGCAGCAGTTGGGGGTTTTTTGCAAGGCTTCTGGCCAGGGCGACGCGCTGCTGCTGCCCACCCGAGAGCTGATGCGGCTTGCGCTGGGCCAGCTCGCGCAGTTGCACCAAACCCAGCATCTCGTCCACACGCGCCTGCAGGGGCGCTTTGGCCATACCCTCGCGCTTGAGCCCGAATGCGATGTTGTCCCATACGCTTAAATGCGGGAATAGCGCGTAAGACTGAAACATCATGTTGATGGGCCGCTGGTACGGCGGAAACGTCGCGATGTCCACGCCTCCCAGGAAGATCGTTCCAGAGCTGGGTTTCTCAAACCCTGCAAGCATGCGAAGCAGGGTCGATTTACCGCAGCCCGAGCTGCCCAACAGCGCGAATATCTCGCCTTTTTTAACGGCCAGCGACACGCTGTCAACCGCCACCACCTCGTCGAACCGCTTGACGAGGTGGCGAGTTTGCAGAAACCCGTCGTCGCCCGACGCAGCAGCACCCATGGGCCTATTTGCCTTTTTTGAACAGCGTGAAGATGCTGCTCATCGACTCACGGCCTTCGTTGGTAAAACTTGACGGTGACACCAGTTTCTTCAGGTTGTCAGCGTCCAGGTAAACCGTCCTGTCATTGGCAATCTCGGGTTTGACGTTGGCCACACTCGCCTTGTTGGCAGTGGCGTAACTCAATTCATTGGTCAGTGACGCGGAAACTTCTGGCTTCAAAAAATAATTAATGAAGGCCAGCGCGTTGTTGGGGTGCTTGGCATCTTTGGGAATGGCCAGGTTGTCAAAAAAAGCCAACCCGCCTGTGGAAGGCAACAACACTTGAATGTCGTTGCCATTCTTGTTTTCGATGGCCCGTGCGCGCGCTATATTCATGTCTCCGGCCCAACCCAACGCAACGCAGGCCTTGCCGCCCGCCAAATCATCAATCATGGTGCTGGAAAACAGCCGCACGTGCGGTCGCACTTTGGCCAGTATCTCCCCCGCAGCCTTGTGATCTGTAGGGTCGCTGGAGTAGGGGTTCTTTCCGAGGAAATGCATCGCAGGCGGAATCACCTCGGTTGGCGAATCCAGAAAGGCAATGCCGCAAGACTTCAGCTTGGCGGTGTACGTCGGGTTGAAGACCAGTTCCCAGGCGTTCACTGGCAGCGGCGTTGCGCCCAGCGCTTTGGTGACCATGGCTTTGTTGATGCCCACGGTGGTGTAACTCCAGGCCCAGGGGATCAGGTACGCATTGCCAGGGTCAACGACGTTGAGCTTTGCCATGATGTCAGCATCCAGGTTGACGGAGTTGGCGACCTTGGACTTGTCCAACTTCATCAACAGCCCGCCTTCAATCTGCGATTTGGCAAACACCGCGCCGGGCACCACCAGGTCGTAACCGCTGTTGCCGGCCACCAGTTTGGCTTGCAACGCTTCGTTGTTCTCAAACGTCTGGTAGTTGACCTTGATGCCGGACTCTTTCTCAAAATTGGCCACCATGTCTTTGGCGATGTAATCGGGCCAGTTGTAGATGTTGAGCACCTTCGCTTCGGCATTGGCGACGGCAGGCGCAGCAGGGCTGGTTGCACTGGCGGGAAGACTGGCCGCAGGCTGCGTTGGTGCCTGAATTTTCACATCGTCTTTTTTTCCGCAGCCGATCAAGGCAAAACCCGCAAGTGTGACGACCCAAAGGTACTTTTTCATGGTGCTCAAAGATCAGTTGAATTTCAAATTGGCTTGCCGACAATTGCACGGGTCACATCGTCGGCAGGCCTGAACGAGACTGAATTGTATGGAAAGTCGGGATCATTCTGGTGACAAACGCGACCCGGTTGAGATCAGATGTTGCAGCCAGTCGCCGCTGGTGATGACCTGCCGGTTCTTCACCTGCGACAAGGCAATTTCATACACAATGCAAACCACCCTGTTGCCCGCGACTTCAACTGGAACCTCCCGCTTGATGTACTCCCCATTTGGCGACGGATAAAGTCCTTCTATCTCATCCAGTCGCCTCTCCAGCGCCCGTGAAATGAAGTAGACCTCGCCTACAACAGCGCTTTGCGCTACCCCTGTCGCTGCGCCGCCCAGTACCAGACCAGGATAGGCTCCCAAGTGGTACAGCGTGCCCCAAATGGTGCCACCGCCCACAAAGCGCGGAGCAGGCGCGAGTTGAGTGATGTCGTTGGCACCCCCTTTTCGCAACGTGCCATAGACAAAGACATGGCGCTCACCGGCGTTCATGATCTGCACTTTCGAGGCTCTGGGCTGACTTGTTCCGGCTCAATTTCATGGGCTCCAGTCTACAGAGACTGTCAATCCCCAGCAGGCATCCAAATCCTTAGGCGGAGCCTACCCTGGCGCGCCAATGAATCCATTGCGGTTAATCACACCAACTTTTCAGCTATCAAAACAGTTCTACGCCACTCTTGGAATCGCAAAATAGTCAGTGGCGACACGGTGTTGGTGAATTTTTCTGCTGCATCGCATGAACACGGTCGGGCGCTCGAACCGGTCAATCAGGCTGTTCTCAGAGGAGGAACAGCCATGCGTCGCGCGAAAAAAAACAACAACCCAGAGTGAAAAAAGACATTTTCCCCTTGGAAACCCGCATTTTCTCCAGTAGCATCCGCATTGCCAGTGGAGAAGCAGTTTTTCGCTGGTGATTAATCAACTTTTATAAGGATAATTCAATCATGGCAACTGCAAAAAAAGCTCCCGCTAAAAAAGCTGCACCCGCAAAGAAAGCAGCACCAGCGAAAAAAGTAGCCGCGAAATCGGCCCCAGCCAAAAAGGCTGCACCCGCGAAGAAAGCGGCGCCAGCCACGAAGGCTGCTCCAGCCAAAAAGGTTGCCGCAAAGAAGGCCCCCGCTAAAAAGCGGACCGTCAATGCAGCATTCATGAAGGCTTTGACGCCCAGCGCCGCATTGGCCGCGGTTGTGGGTGCAACCCCACTGCCGCGTACCGAAGTGGTCAGCAAGCTTTGGGTTTACATCAAGAAAAACAAGCTGCAAGATGCAGTCAACAAGCGCATGATCAACGCTGATGCAAAACTGAAGGAAATCTTCGGCAAGATGCAAGTGTCCATGTTCGAGATGGCTGGCTTGATCGGCAAGCACTTGAAGTAGGCAGGCCTTGGGCCTTGAGAAAAAGACCGCAGCAATGCGGTCTTTTTTTTGGCCGTGTCAAACCGCATCCGATACGGCGGCGTGCAGGCTGGCGGGCAGCGCGCCAGTCGCCGGGCTGGGGCAGACAACCATTAGGTGTTGACTTGATGTTAAGGTGGCTGCAGTTTCCATTGCTTTACCAATTCCAGATGATGCGTCTTTTCAAACGCTGGTTCGACAGCGACGTGGCCTACAGCTTTCGCACCTCGCCTGTGGCGATGGCCGCTGCGGCGATTGCATTTGCATGCTTTTTTAGCGCGATTTTTGCCGGTTTAGTGTCGCCGCATAACCCATTTGACCTCAAGACCCTGGAACTCAGCGAGGCCCGCATTCCCCCGGCCTGGAGCGCTGAAGGCACGCGAAAATTCCTGCTCGGCACCGACGACCAGGGCCGCGATATTCTTTCTGCCCTGTTTTACGGGGCGCGTATTTCCCTGATGGTGGGCGTAACCTCGGTCATCCTGTCACTGCTGATTGGCGTTAGCCTGGGCCTGTTGGCGGGCTTCATGGGTGGCTGGATCGACACCTTGCTGATGCGCCTGTGCGACGTGATGCTGTCCTTCCCGGCCATTTTGGTGGCGCTCCTGATCGCCGGCGTAGGCCGCGCACTGTTTCCCGGTGCACCGGATACGGTGGCCTTTGGCGTGCTGATCGTGGCGATCACCCTGACCGGCTGGGTGCAATATGCCCGCACCGTGCGCGGCACCACCATGGTTGAGAGCAACAAGGAATACGTGCAAGCGGCACGCGTGACTGGCGTGGCGCCATTTCGCATCATGCGGCGGCATGTGCTGCCCAATGTGATGGGTCCCGTGCTGGTGCTCTCCACCATTCAGGTGGGCACGGCCATCATCACTGAGGCAACGCTTTCGTTTTTGGGCGTGGGTGCACCCCCGACTGCACCCTCGTTGGGCACTTTGATCCGGATTGGCAACGACTACCTTTTTTCAGGCGAATGGTGGATCACTGTGTTTCCCGGCTTGATGCTCATTTTGATTGCCCTCAGCGTCAACTTGCTGGGCGACTGGCTGCGAGACGCTCTGAACCCGCGGCTGCGATAACCCTGTCCGGGCAATGAGTACGGGAAACCCCTTTTGACACTTGCGGCGCAGTTATTGCATAGTGACTCTCTTCGTCTTTAACCGTTGGGAGAATCCATGAATCTGAACAAGACCCTGATTGCTGTCGCAGCCCTCGCGGCCCTCGCCGCGACACCCGCCATTCAGGCCAAACCCTTCAAATGGTCCAGCGCCAGCGACATTCCCACGCTTGACATTCACTCACAGAACAACGCCTTGAGCAATGGCGTTCATGCCGCTATTTTTGATGCCCTGGTCTATTACGACAGTGTCACTTTCAAGCCCATGCCGCAATTGGCCACGAGCTGGCGCGAAATTTCGCCGACCCAAGTCCGCTTCAACCTGCGCACGGGCGTGAAGTTCAGCGATGGCTCGGTTATGACAGCGGACGACGTGGTGTTCTCCTTGAACCGTGCCATGGCAAAATCCTCCAACTTTCAGGTCTACACCCAGGGCATCGACAAAATCGTGAAAGTCGATGCCAATACGATCGACCTGATGATGAAAGGCCCCAACCCGGTGTTGCTCAGCCAATTGACCGAATTGCGCATTATGAGCAAAGCCTGGGCCGAGAAAAACAACTCGGTTGACCCCAAAGACATTCGCGCCAAAGATGAAACCTTTGCGCACCGCAACGCCATGGGTACCGGCCAGTTCACTGTGAAAGAGTGGCTGCCAGACCAGAAGCTGGTACTGGTCAAAAACCCGAATCACTGGTCCGTCGGCAACCCTTCGAACGTGACCGAGATCATCTACACACCGATCAAATCCGAGGCCACCCGCGTTGCGGCCCTGCTCTCTGGCGAAGTTGATTTCATTCTGGACCCGAGCCCGCAAGATTTAGCCCGCCTGCGCGGCAGCGCCGCGCTGAAGGTGATTGATGGCGTTGAAAACCGCACCATCTTTTTCGGCCTGGACCAGTTCCGGGACGAGTTGCCTGGCTCCAGCGTCAAAGGCAAAAACCCACTGAAAGACCAGCGTGTCCGCATGGCGCTTTACCAAGCCATTGACATCGCCAACATCAACAAAGTCACCATGCGCGGCTTGAGCCAGCCGACTGGTGCGCTGGTGGCACCCCAGGTCAACGGCTGGACAGAGAAGGTCCACCAGCGCCATGCGTTTGATGCCGAGGCATCCAGGCGACTGCTGGCGGAAGCGGGCTACCCGCAAGGCTTTGAGGTCGATTTCGCTTGCCCCAATAACCGCTATATCAACGACGAAGAAATCTGCCAGGCCGTGACTGCCATGTGGGCAAAAGTAGGCATCAAGGCCAAGCTGCGCACCCTGCCACTGGTCACCTACTTCCCGATGATCCAACGTTATGAGGCCAGCATCTACATGCTGGGCTGGGGCGTGCCCACCTTTGATGCCCTGTACAGCCTGCAGTCGCTCACCCGCAGCGTCGGTACAGGCGGTGACGGCAACTACAACGTGGGGCGCTACGCTAACCAGCGCATGGACTACATCGTAGATCGCGTGAAGGCCGAAACCGACTTGACGGTACGCACGCGCCTGCTGACAGAAGCGGGCTACCCGCAAGGCTTTGAGGTCGATTTCGCTTGCCCCAACAACCGCTATATCAATGACGAAGAAATCTGC
>JANOMD010000175.1:0-10426 GCA_031420135.1 Rhodoferax sp.
CGACGACCGCGAGGCCGAGGTGTCAACGGGTGCCAGCGCCAGCGCCGACTACGCGGGCGACTCGGGTCCGGGCGCGCAAAATAGCGATGACGCCACCCCATTGAGCGCCGAAGACACACAAAACTGGGAGGGTGATGGCACTATCGAGATGGCTCCTGACGACAGCGAATGGGGCGGTGATGCCAAAGCCCATACCAATAACCTGGGCGGTGAGGACGACCTCGATGCCACCGAGCTTGCGCGCCAGCAGGAATCACTCCAGTCATTTCTGCATCGCCAGGCGCTGGGCCTGCGCCTGTCTAACGAAGACCAGGTTGCATTGCGTTTTTTGATTGAATCGCTCAACGATGATGGCTACCTTGACGACACGATTCAGGCACTTGCAGAAGGGCTGGCGGGCTCCGAAGATCCGGACCAACTCGAAGACCTGATTCACCATTTCACCGTAGCCCTGGGGTTGCTGCAAAACCTGGAACCCGCCGGTGTCGGTGCGCGCGACATGCGCGAGTGCCTGTCGTTGCAACAGCGCACGATGCAGCAGTTGCTGACTGACGAGAACGAAGTGGGGTTGCACCTCGAATCCACTGAGGCACAGGAGCGACTCATTTCCATCGCGCTGCGCGTCTGTGCCCAGCCGATCGATTTCCTGGCGCGCCGCGACGTGAAGCGGCTGACCCAGCTTTGCGCCTGCACCGACACCGATATTCGCGAAGCCATTGCCCTGATTGGCCGCCTGGAGCCCAAACCGGGGCGGCGCTTTGTGGACGTCGAGCGCAACGTCGTCGTGCCCGACGTGCTGGTCATCAAGGTGGGCCACGGTGCCGGTTCTAAATTCAAGGTGCAGCTCAACCAGGACGTGATGCCCCGCCTGCGCGTGCATGACATCTATGCCAACGCACTCAAGGGCCACCGCAGTGGTGGTCGCGATGCCTCCAACCATGCGGCCCTTCAGCAGCGCCTGCAGGAAGCCCGATGGTTCATCAAGAATATCCAGCAACGCTTTGACACAATCCTGCGGGTCAGCACGGCCATCGTGGAACGGCAGAAGAATTTTTTCGTCCATGGCGCGCTGGCCATGCGTCCGCTGGTGTTGCGCGAGATTGCCGACGAGCTCGGCCTGCATGAATCGACCATCAGCCGCGTCACCACGGCCAAGTTCATGGCAACGCCCTTTGGCACGTTTGAATTCAAGTATTTTTTTGGCTCCGGCCTCGGCACCGAATCTGGCGGCAATGCGTCCAGCACAGCGGTGCGGGCATTGATACAGCAGTTTGTGGCCGCTGAGTCGTTGAAGAAGCCCTTGAGCGACAGCCAGCTTTCGCTCATGCTCAAGGAACAGGGCATTGAATGCGCGCGGCGCACCGTGGCCAAGTACCGGGAGGCGTTGCGGATAGCGCCGACCAACCTCAGGAAAACGCTTTGAATTTCACCTCATGAACCAGCTCCAGCTCTTTTTGCCCTGTGCCGCCGGTGTTGAAGACTACCTTCTCACCGAGGTGCAGCGTGTGACCGGATTGGCTGGCGACAGCGTCGCGAAGCAGCGCGGCGGAGTCGCGCTCAAGGGTTCCTGGCGCGATGCAATGCTGTTGAACCTGCACAGCCGTTTGGCGCAGCGCGTGCTGGTGCAGCTTTCCTTCACCGGCTACCGCAATGAGCAGGACCTGTACCGCGCCGCGTCAGAGGTCGCCTGGGAAATCTGGTTTACGCCGCGCCAGACCATCAAGGTGGAAGTGACCGCCCAGCACAGCCCTTTGGCGTCCCTGAATTTTGCCGCGCTCAAGATCAAGGACGCCGTGTGTGACCGCTTTCGCGCCAAGGCGGGCGGTGTGCGCCCGGATGTGAATACGACCTGGCCCGACATCCGCATTTACGCCCACCTCACCACGGACAGCCTGTCCCTGTACATCGACACCTCCGGCGAACCGTTGTTCAAGCGCGGCTGGCGCGAAGACAAGGGCGAAGCGCCGCTGAAAGAAACATTGGCGGCGGCAATGATTTCCGCCAGTGGTTGGGCCGACAGCTTGAACGATGGCGAAGTCGCGTTGCCACTGTATGACCCATGCTGCGGCAGTGGCACCATCGCCATCGAAGCGGCACAGATCGCCTGCCAGATTGCGCCGGGCGCGTTGCGTCAATTTGCGTTTGAAAAAATGCTGCCGTTTCAAGAACACGTCTGGAGCGCCATCAAGGAGCAGGCCCGTGCTTTGGAGAAAGTCAGACCCGGCATCATTTTCGGCAGTGATGTGGCTCACCGCATGGTCGACTTTGCACAGCGCAATGCGCAGCGCGCAGGCGTTGCCAACTGCATCGAATTTCGCGGTGGCGACGCGCTGCAGCGCATGCCGCCCTGCGACACGCCTGGCGTCATGCTGCTCAACCCACCCTACGGCGAGCGGATTGAAGCGGCAGGCATTGCTGGCCAGGAGCGAATTGGCGTTGTCGGTGTGTCCGGTGAAGAGCGCTTCAGCCCCGGCGCACGCCAGCACGCGCTGACCGAGGATGGCGGTGAATTTTTCAGCCAGCTTGCCAGCCACTGGAAGAAGAACTATGCCAACTGGACCGCCTGGATGCTCACCCCCGACCTCAAAATGCCCGGCAAGATGCGCCTCAAGGAATCGCGCAAAGTCCCCATGTGGAATGGCCCCATCGAGTGCCGCCTGTTCAAGTTCGAGATGATCAAAGGCTCGGCCCGAAAGTGAAAACGCTGATCCTTGACACCAACATCATCCTGGACCTATTCGTCTTCAAAGACCCCGCCACCATCCCCCTGCAAGCCAGCCTGCAAGCCAAATCCCACCGGTGGATCGCCACCCAGCCCATGCGCGACGAGCTGGAACGCGTGCTGGCCTACCCCCAAATCTTGCCGCGCTTGGCGTTTTACCATTTAACTACCACGGAGGTGTTGGCGCAGTTCGACAAATTCGTTCAGCTACAACCGGTCGCTCCGAAAGCCAGCATCACCTGCAAAGACCCCGACGACCAAAAATTCATCGACCTTGCTATAGCCCACAGAGGAATCCTCCTGAGCAAGGACAATGCGGTGCTTGCCATGAAGAAACGACTGCTGGGTTTTGGCAGTCAGGCCCAAAATGCTCTTTGAAAGTGCTCCATGAACGACGCCACCCAGCCCCCCGCCCTGCCCGACCATCTTTCAGCCGACCCGCGCAGCCCGCACCATGTCGCCGAGGCTTTCAACCACAACATCGGCATCCGGCTGAATGACAAAGAGCGTCAGGATGTTGAGGAATACTGTATCAGTGAAGGCTGGGTCAAAGTCCCCGCCGGCAAGGCGCTGGACCGCAAGGGCAAACCGCTGCTGATCAAGCTGAAGGGCAAGGTCGAAGCGTTTTACCGCTGATTGCGTCGAAATGGTGTGCTGTGACTAGGCCACGGTCTGTTTGGCAAAACTTGCTGCTGACGCTTGCGGCCAGTACAGTGCGTAAATCGGCGACAGGGCGGTCAAGTCACCGCTGATCAACGCGCCATCCGGCATTTGCGTCAGGATCGCCTGCGCCAGCAACTGCACTTTTTGATCAACACCCCGGCGAACAATGTGTTCTGCGGTAATCTCACTCGGGTGCTGCAGCCCGGCGGCCTGAACCAGCTCCTTCAATGCGTGCAGGGTTTGCTGGTGAAAGTTGAAAACGCGCTGCGCCTTGTCGCCCACCACCAGCGCTTTTTGGCGCACCGGGTCCTGCGTCGTGACGCCGGTCGGGCATTGGCCGGTGTGGCAGGTCTGCGCCTGCAGGCACCCCAGCGCGAACATGAATCCTCGCGCGCTGTTGCACCAATCGGTGCCCAGCGCCATCAGCCGCGCAATGTCAAAAGCGCTGACCACTTTGCCAGCGCAGCCGATCTTGATGCGATCACGCAGGCCCGCGCCGCGCAGCGTGTTGTGCACCAGGCGCAGGCCCTCCTGCAAGGGTACGCCGACGTGGTCGGTGAATTCCAGCGGCGCTGCGCCAGTGCCCCCTTCCCCGCCGTCCACCACGATGAAATCCGGTGTGATGCCGGTTTCAAGCATGGCCTTGACCATGGCAAACCACTCCCAGGGGTGGCCAATGCACAGTTTGAAGCCGGTCGGTTTGCCGCCCGACAGTTCACGCAGGCGCGCGATGAACCGCAACATCTCAACGGGCGTGGCGAACGCGCTGTGCGATGCGGGAGACAGGCAATCCAACCCAACCGGCACGCCCCGCGCGTTGGCAATTTCAACCGTGACCTTGACGCCTGGCAACATGCCACCATGGCCCGGCTTGGCCCCCTGGCTCAGTTTGAGTTCAATCATCTTCACCTGCGGTTCGCGCGCGTTGGTGGCGAACTTCTCGGCGCTGAAGCTGCCGTCATCATTTCGGCAGCCGAAGTAACCCGACGCCACTTCCCAGATCAAATCACCACCATGAACCCGGTGGTGCTGGGAGATGGAGCCTTCGCCCGTGTCGTGCGCAAAGCCACCGCGTTTGGCGCCTGCATTCAACGCCAGAATCGCGTTGGCGCTGAGCGAACCAAAACTCATCGCCGAGATGTTGAAAATACTGGCCCGATAGGGCTGGGTGCAGCCGCTGGTCCCGGCCAATGCGGTGCCGGGCTCGCCCCCGATCCACACCCTGAAATCATCCGAGGCGAGTCTGCTGGGCCGAACGGAATGGTTGATCCACTCATACCCATTCGCGTGCACGTCCAATTGCGTGCCGAACGGCCGTTGGTCCGGTTCCCCTTTGGCACGCTGATAGACCAGCGAACGCTGCGAGCGCGAAAATGGTGTGGCCTCGGTATCGCTTTCCAGAAAGTACTGGCGCATCTCCGGACGGATGAATTCGAGCATGAAGCGCAGGTGGCCAATCACCGGGTAGTTTCGCAATACCGAGCGCTTGGTCTGCACCATGTCATACACGCCAACACCAAAAAGAGCCAGAAACAGCAGCCCCGCAAACGCCCCCACGCCAAACGCCACCAGCGTGAATACGCTGAGCAAAAAACCGATGCCTGTCAGGGCGAACGCGCTGTAGCGGATCGGGAAAAAAGAATCAAGAATTTTTAACATGCCTGATTGTCTCCTGATGCCAGGCGACTTTTGGGGAGCCCGGGCGCAGCCACTTCGACCGTTTTGAACTGGCGCTCTGGAGCGCTAAACTGGCGGCCCGCAGCCGAAATTCACCATGCCCGCAGACCCCACCACTTTAAGCGCACCAGCCGCGGCTCTGCCTGATTCCCAGGCTTTGGCAGTGGGCGATTTTGAAGCACTTGAAGACATTCTTGATGACCTGCGCAGGCGTCACGGCGAAACACCGCAGTGGGAGTTTTGCGAGGGCTTCATGGCCGCGCTGATCTGTTGCCGGCGCCTGATCCCGCCAGCAGAATTCCTTCCTGTGTTGCTGGATGTCAATGCCGCCGACGATTCCGCAGAAGGTTCATTTGCCGATGACGCGCAGTTTCAGCAATTCATGGCGCTGTGGCAGCAGCGCTGGAACGAGATCACGCAGGCCCTTGCTACCGAGATTGAAAATCTTGCGCACGAGGGCGCCTTTCACCCCGAAATGATGGACGTGGCAGGCGCCATTGCGTCACTGCCGCCTGAAGAACGCGAAACAGCGTTGCTGGTAACGCCCCCTTCTTATGCCCAGGTGTGGGCGCTGGGCTTCATGTCGGCAGTCGAGAACTGGGTTGAAGAATGGAGCGATCCGCGTGACAAAGATGACGTCACGCTACTGCATGCGTCGCTTGACGCAATCGTGACTTTGTGTCACGAAGACACCGACCCACCCACCATTCCGATTTACGACGATACCGGCCCGCCCAGCGTGAGCAAAAAGCGCATGGAAGAGCTTGCCCTTGCCCTTTGGGCGGTTTACCACCTGCACGCGCTCTGGCGCAGCATCGGGCCCCGAATTGAAACCGTCCGCAGGCAGGCCACACCCGGTCGCAACGACCCGTGTCCTTGCGGCAGCGGCAGAAAATACAAAAAATGCCACGGCGCCGGATAGAAAAATCTAGATCAACCGTGGCAGCGCGGTCGCTAAAAAATCAAACACTGCACGGATACGCTGGCTGGTGCGGATTTCGCGGTGAACGGTGAGCCACATCGGCAGTTCGGGCAGTGCCAAATTGGGCAGAATGGTGAGAACGGCAGGGTCGGTACGCGCCAGGTAGGTCGCGAAAAATCCGATACCCAGGCCTGCGCGAACCGCCTCCCATTGCACGATGAGGTCGTCCGTGCGCAAGGCAAAAGCCTCGCGGGAAATGCTCTGCCCAAACGCGCGAAAACCGCGAATGATGTCTTCGCCTTTGTCGTAGCCAATCAGATCGTGGTCGATCAAGTCCATCGGCTGGTTGGGTGTGCCACGGCGCGCCAGGTAGTCGCGCGAGGCATAAGTGCCCACCTTCACGGCACCGATCTTTTTTGCGATCAGCGTGGCTTGATCAGGTCGCACCATGCGCACAGCAATATCGGCCTCACGGCGCAGCAGGTTGCTCACCACGTTGCTGGATTCGAGTTCGACCTGAATCTCGGGCAGCGCGCGGCGCATGTCGTTCAAAACGGGCGGAAGCAAGTAACACGCGACGGTCTGGCTGGCCGTAATGCGCACGGTGCCGCTGGCCTGCTTTTGCGAGCCTGTGCCGCTGCGCGCCAGTTGCAATGCGGCGGCCTCCATCGCCTGCGCCGATACCGCCAGTTGCAGTGCGCTTTGGGTCGGCACCAGGCCGCGCCCGGTACGCTCAAACAAGGCCACGCCCAGTTGCGATTCCAGTTCTGAAATCTGCCGCCCCACCGTGGGCTGGCTGCTGCCCAAGCGCTTGGCGGCACCCAGCAGGCTACCCGATTCCAGCGCCGCCAAAAACGTGCGTGCCAGGCTCCAGTCAAAGTCACGTGAAGGGGTTTTGATCATGGTGCTGGGTCAACTTGGGTATTCATCGGTGAATAGCTGATGCTTGAAATTATGCAATTGTGCAGGATTCGATTGACTTTCACAATTCATCCATCAATTCAACTTTTTGGAGATCACTCGATGGAATCTACAGCTTTCTCGCAATCAACCGTACTCATTCTGGGTTCCCGGGGCCGCTTTGGCTCGGCTGCCGCACGTGCGTTTGCCGACGCAGGCTGGCGCGTGGTGGCGCAAATGCGGCCGGGAGCGGTGATGCCGATGAGCCACCCTGGCATCGAATGGCTTCACGCTGATTTGAGCGATACGCAGGCGCTGGCCACTGCCGCAAAAAATGCCAGCGTCGTCGTGCATGCGCTCAACCCTGCCTACACCCACAAGGCCTGGCGCGCCGAGGTTCTGCCAATGATGGACAGCGCCATTGCCATCGCCCGCGACCTGGGTGCCACGCTGATGATGCCGGGCAACATCTACAACTTTGGGGCCGACATGCCCGACATGCTGCGGGAAGATACGCCGCAGGTCGCGCAGACGGTCATGGGGCAAATCCGCATCGCCATGGAGCAGCACTTGCAGCGAAGTGGTGTGCGCGGCATCGTCATCCGCGCGGGTGATTTTTTTGGCAGCGGTACGGGCACCTGGTTTGACGCGGTGTCGGTCAAAAACATCCGCAAGGGTGCCTTCACGTCACCCGGCGGCTTAAGCACGGCCACCGCTTGGGCCTATCTGCCAGACTTGGCGCAGACTTTCGTGGCGGTGGCGCAGGAAGTGACGCAAGGGCGATCACAACGCAAGGCGTTTGAGGTTTTCCACTTCAAGGGCACCAGCTTGACGGCCCAGCAATGGCTTGACCTGTTGACCCCGATTGCACGTGAGCAGGGTTGGGTAAGTGCCAATGCCAGCGTGAAATGCAAGCGCATGCCGTGGTTGGCCATCCGCATCGGCGCCTTGTTTGTCCCAAGCTGGGCTGCGCTCCTGGAGATGCGCTACCTGTGGGACACGCCGCACCAGTTGGACAACGCGCGTCTTGTGCAACTGATCGGCCCGGAGCCAA
This sequence comes from Rhodoferax sp., assembly GCA_031420135.1. Taxonomy (GTDB): domain Bacteria; phylum Pseudomonadota; class Gammaproteobacteria; order Burkholderiales; family Burkholderiaceae_C; genus JANYCG01. The sequence continues at coordinate 7,939 of JANOMD010000175.1, forward strand.
GAACCCCGTTGGACAAGGCGTTGCGGCAGTCGCTGGCTGATTTGGGCTTGCTGTCGCGGCCTACGGATGGCGCCACTTTGCAACTGGCTCGAACCGAAGCCTTGATAAATTGACAAGTTAAGTCAATATGCTATATAAAACATAGCATATTGTGTATATTATTCGAGAGCTAAGGCTTCATTTAATCATTAAAATTGGCTTTTTCGGCTGATTTTTGATAAAATTAACCCACAGGTTCATTTCTGGCGTTGACTGAAATCATGCTGATTTCACAAGTGCTGCGGTGTCTGCCTCTTCACGCGTCTGCTGTGAGGTTTGGGCCTTCTTGGCAAATTCAGCGCGCAGGGCTTTGAGCTTTTCACGCGGGTCTTCGCGCACGGTGGCCTTGTCCAGGCCCATCTCGGCGATGAAGCGGCTGGGCAACGCAGCGACCTGTTCACGCCCCTTCTTGCGCTTGCGCGGCCAGCTCACCGACAGGCTGCGTTGCGCACGGGTGATGCCGACGTACATCAGGCGGCGTTCTTCTTCCAGCCGCTCTTGAAGATTGTCGCCCTCAAGCTTGAAGGGCAGCATGCCTTCGACCACGCCGACCAGCATCACATGCGGCCACTCCAGGCCCTTGGCCGCGTGCAGCGTGCTCAAGGTCACGACGTTTTGGTCCGTCTCGCGCTCGGAGATGGTTGAAAGCAAGGACACGGTTTGCGCAACGTCGAGCAAACTGACCCCCACGCTTGCCACTGCGTGTGCTGCGCTGCCCCCCGAGGGGGCTAATTTTCCTAGGGGCTGCCCGTCGGAAAATTGTGATTTCACCTCACGCACCTCATCTGCGCCCGACATGTCGTCAATCTGCCCGCCGCAGCGCGCCGACATCCAGTCGCAAAAATCCATCACGTTCGACCAGCGCGCTGCGGCCAGTTTTTCGCTGTCTTCGCCATCCAGCAGATGCTTTTCGTAGCCGATTTCTTTCAGCCATTCCAGCAAGAATTCTTTTGCCGCGTCGGCGCCCACCGTGTGGCGGGCGCGATATTCCAGATCGTTCACATAACGGCCAAACTCGTGCAGGCTGCCCACCGCTTTGGCGCTCAATGTACTGCCCAATGACGGCGAAAACAGCGCCTCAAATAAGCTGACTTTGTACGACGATGCAAACGCGCCGAGCTGCTGCAAGGTCTGGTGCCCAATGCCACGCTTGGGCGTGGTGACGGCGCGCAGAAACGCCGGGTCGTCGTTGTTGTTGATCCACAGCCGAAACCAGCCGCACAAGTCTTTGATTTCGGCGCGGTCAAAAAAGCTGGTGCCACCCGACACCTTGTACGGAATTTGCGCCTTGCGCAGCGCTTTCTCGAACGTTTTGGCGAGGTGATTGGCTCGGTACAGCACCGCAAAGTCGCGAAACTCTTTATGCTGCGTGGCCGCTGCGACGCCACCGCTGGTGGCGATCACTTCGGTGCCCGCGCGCAAGCTCTGAATACGCGCCACGGCTCGCTCGGCTTCATGCTCCTCGTTGTCCGCATCGACCACGCGCACCGGCTCGCCTTCGCCCAAATCGCTCCATAGATTTTTGGGGAACAGCTTGGGGTTGGGGGCAATCACGTTGTTGGCCGCGCGCAAAATCGCGGCGGTGGAGCGGTAGTTTTGCTCCAGCTTGATCACTTTAAGCGCGGGGAAGTCGAGCGGCAGTTTTTTCAGGTTGTCCAGGGTCGCGCCGCGCCAGCCGTAGATGGATTGGTCATCGTCGCCCACGGCGGTGAAGCGCGCTGCTTTCGGGTCATAGCCGCCCACCAGCAGCTTCAAGAATTCATACTGCGTGGCGTTGGTGTCCTGGTATTCATCCACCAGTACGTGGCCTGCCAGCGTTTGCCATTTTTGCCGGATCTGCTCATGATCTTGAAGCAACTTCAAGGGCAAGCTGATCAGGTCGTCAAAATCAACACTCTGGTACGCGGTGAGGCGCTCTTCGTAGCGCGCCATGATGCGGGCAATGAGTTTCTCCGTGTCGTCGGTCGCCAGGCTTTCTGCTTGCGCAGCGTTCAGCCCGCTATTTTTCCAGCGGCTGATGGTGTACTGCCAGGTGCGCGCGGTGGCCGCATCCGTCGTGCCGCCTGCGTCTTTCAGGATGCTGGTGACATCGTCACTGTCCAGAATCGAAAAATTGGGTTTTAGCCCCAGTGCCTGCCCGTCCGCGCGCAGCATGCGCACACCCAGCGCGTGAAAGGTGCAAATCACCACCTCCTTGGCGGCTTTGCCAATCAGCCCTTTGGCGCGCTCGCGCATTTCGACGGCTGCCTTGTTGGTGAAGGTAATGGCAAAAATCCGCTTGGGATCCAGCCCCATCTGGATCAAACGGCCCACCTTGTGCGTGATCACCCGCGTCTTGCCCGAGCCCGCGCCCGCCAGCACCAGGCAGGGGCCATGCAGGTAGTTCACGGCTTCTTGCTGGGCGAGATTGAGGCTGAGGCTGGGAGAAGATGGGGCCGACATGCTTGAA
>JANOMD010000176.1:0-2262 GCA_031420135.1 Rhodoferax sp.
AGCCATGAACGCCCCCATCGGCGTCTTCGACAGCGGCATCGGTGGCCTCAGCGTTTTAAGAGCGCTGCGGGCCGCGCTGCCGCACGAAGACTTCATCTACCTCGCCGACAACGGCCACGCGCCTTATGGCGAGCGCGACACAGCGCATGTGCTGGCGCGGTCACGGGCTGTCACGCAATACCTCGCCCGGCAGAACATCAAGGCGCTGGTAGTGGCCTGCAACACGGCCACGGCAGCCGCCATCGATCAGCTGCGCACCGAACACCCCCAGCTGCCCATCGTTGGCGTCGAGCCTGCGCTCAAGCCTGCAGTCGCGTTAAGCAAGACTGGCCGCATAGGCGTGATGGCGACGCGCAGCACCCTGGCCAGCGCGCGCTTTCAGGCACTGCTGGCCGCGCAGGCAGGCGTCGCCGAGTTCGTTCTGCAACCCTGCGACGGCCTGGCAGATGCCATCGAACGCGGCGCCAGCATCCCAAACGCTACAAAAATAATAGCTGCTTGCGCACGTCATACGTGGGCTATGGGCCTGTTTGGCACTCAACCCGGGCAGATCGACACGCTGGTGCTGGGTTGCACGCACTACCCTTTCGTCAGCGATCTCCTGCAGGCACTGGTGGGCGCCCATGTGACGCTGGTTGAAAACGGCGAGGCCGTGGCGCGGCAGACGCAGCGGCTGCTGCAAACCGCTGCGGGCAGCATCGGCCCAGCAGTAACTTGCAAAGGCCGCGTCAGTCTGCTCACCACGGGCGATACGCACACCCTCAAGGCGGCGGCGGCGCACTGGCTGGCGCTGCGTGAGCCGGTTGAGTTGCTACAGATTTAGTAGCTTCTGGCGCAGGTATTGTCTGGGCTGGAGGCCTAAACTTATTCAAAACACACCCTCAATTTCTTACGGGTCCGGCTTCCGGTCAAGCCACAGCCAATACGGCAGTTGTACAAATGACTACTTCCCGCATTATGATAATTTTACTCTGGCCTCAATTTCCCTTGTCGCCACCTTCAAGGGTGCACCGCTTCAGCCCAGCTTCGGCTGAATCCAATTCGGCTTCCTAACATTGGGCTGGGTAGTTACCAGTTCAGCTTTAAAAGCGTCGGCATTCAGGCACAAGGCCGCACCACGATCCTGAAGATCAACTACCGCAACACCCGGCAGATTCTGCAAACCGCCAGCCTGATTGCGGCGGACTTGCTGACGACCGACGATAAAGACGACGACGGCATTCCACTGCCCAAGCCCATCAGCTGTGGCCGCGAAGGGCAAGCGCCCATCCTCATCAAACTGCCCAGCCTGCGCGAAGAAGCATTTGCCATTGCCGACCAACTGAGCCACGCCCACAAGGAAGGCCATGCATGGGGCGACATGGCCATCCTGTGCGCGGACTGGAAGACAATGGACTTGTGCGCCGATGCCCTGCACAAGCGCAAGCTGCCGTTCAATGTGCGCAAGCGCACCGGCGAATACAACCCCGCAGCCGACGCCATCCAGATCATGACCATGAAGGTCAGCAAGGGCCTGGAGTTCCCCGTTGTGGCACTGCCCGGCGTGGGGCACATGCCTGCTGCAGGTGAAGATGAGCAGGAGGCCGTGCGGGTGGTTTATGTGGCGGCGATGCGGGCTACGCAGTGGCTGGTGATTGGGGTGGGTGGGAGCGCACAGTTTGGGCAAAGGCTGACGTGTCAATGTTGACCGGTGTGTGATTGCAAGACTTGACCCCCGCTGACCCGCCATGCTCAAAGCGGCGCTAGGGGAAGTCGTCGCCATCGGACGCGCAAAAGGCGTTAGTCTGCCGGACGATCAAGTCGAGCAATCGTTAACATGGGCGGACAACTTGCCGCCAACCATGGTCGCCTCGATGCTCGGCGATTTGAATCGCGGTAATCGCTTGGAGTTGCCTTGGCTGAGCGGCAATGTGGTCAAGCTTGGTGAAGAACTCGGTGTCGGGACGCCGATTCACAATTTTATCTATACCGTGCTGAAATTGCATGTGGACGGCAAGACTGCGACAATCTAAAAACCCCGCGCTGTCATTCCCGCGAAGGCGGGAATCTATTTGGCGATGGGAGTAAATCACGCAGTATGGATTCCCGCCTTCGCGGGAATGAGTGGCTGGCCTTGGGCCACACATCGGGTATTTTGAATCACTGGGATAACATCGCATTCAGAGGAGATTTAGGCGCAATGAGTAACGACAAACTAACCATCAAAAACTTCCGCGTGCGCGCGGTGAATGTCCCTATGAAACGTCCGCTTACCACCGCAAG
>JANOMD010000177.1:0-13359 GCA_031420135.1 Rhodoferax sp.
CACTGGCAGATGCACCGTTGGCACGGCATGGAAGTCCGCATCAAGTGACGAGTTGACACTGGTGTTGAGCAGAACCATGCCCAACCCTCCCGCATCCTTCACCGCCTGGCTTTTGTTGACGCGGGCATTGACACCGCGATCGCACACCACGACCTTGCCAGCGACTTTGGCGGGATCCAGAACGGGTACGCCGCCGTTGTCGCCGGTGGTAAAGCACAGCGCCGCTGCGGCAGGGTTGACACCCGCCAGGCCCGCTTCAAATGCGTTGATTGTCGGCAATGGCCCAACCGCCCTGGCTGCAACCGAGACACCGCTATAAGTCACGCTGCCTATGGTGACACTGCCTTCGCCATTGCGGTTGTGCGTACCTGCGGCCACTGTCGTGATCCAGGGGCTGGGGTGCGCCACGGTAGAACTGGCGGGCCCACTGTTACCCGCAGACGCAGCGACAAACACACCCACGTCGGCGGCATTAAGCCACGCGATCTCGACCGGATCACGGAAGTTGGTGCTGGTGCCGCTAATGGAGAAATTGATCACGTCCACTCCATCGGCAACTGCCTGGTCGATGGCGGCCACGCTATCGACCCCGAAGCAGCCACCGGCACTGCCGCCCCAGCACACTTTGTAGGCTGCAATGCGGGCACGCGGCGCAATGCCGCTGATGCTGCCAAAAACCGCGGCTTCGCCGCTGGTCGGCACGTTTTGGTTGCCGCCCGCCGTGGTCGCGGTGTGGGTACCGTGGCCGTCATAGTCGCGCGGTGAGTTGTAGTCAAACGGAAACGCAGACTTGATACCTGCGTTACCGCCATAACCAGCGTTGTAGTAGCGCGCACCGATCAGCTTCTGATTGCAGTCCGAACCGGTGAATGCTTCACCCGGCGTGCATTTTCCATTCCAGCCCGGTATTTGCTGATAGCTCAGTTTGCCGTCCTGCGTGCCGTTGCCGTTGCTACCGGTGCGATCAGAAAAACTCGGATGCTCCGGCCAGGCACCCGTGTCGACGATGCCAATGATGACGTTCTCGCCCTTGGAGGTGGTCCAGATTCCGCCCGGTGCATTGAGGCCAAGAAAACCCGGGGTAGACGATGTGGTCAATTGCCGGATTTCGTCTTTGGTGACGGCCAGTACGCCCGGCTGCTGCGCCATTTTCTGCGCCTGCGCCGGTGTCAACTCGGCGGCAAAGCCGTTGAAGACATAACCGTAGTTGTAAAGCTTTTTGCCGCCTACGCCGGCCAGTGCCGCGTCTTGGCGCGAGGCGAGGTAGCCCAGGTAACGGGCGACCTGCGGGTCATTCGGGTCAATCTTTCGGCCCCGGCCGGGCTTGGTGGCCGGATATCCGTTGATACCGCCGGTATAGGCGCTCACTGGCCGCTCCGCCATTTGAACAATGTAAGCGTTGTTGACGCTTTTCGATTTGGCATCCTTGTTGCCGCCGCTGTTCCCGTTATCGTCATCGTTGCCTGACACGGGTTGGGCAATTGCCGCAGCGACTGCCAAGCTGGACATTAAAACCAAGGCTAGTTTCGCAAAACGACGGGTCTGTCTTTCATGCTTCATTTTTCCGCTCCTTGCTGTTCGTAAGTTGATTGATGAAGAAACATTATTGGGTGAATTGAACCCCAAAACATACAGGCCAAGGGTAAACACTTACTTGCTTAGAAAGAGTTTTCGAAGCCAACCGCCACGTCGTCGCAGAAGTTTCCAGGTGGGTCGGTTAAAAGGCATGGATAGTGAAAGAGCATTGCGCGGACAAGAACTGCGCAACCGTCGTAACATCATCGTTGGTTGAGCTTCGACTACGGAACTCTTGCAACGGTGTAGTGATTTAACAGATACAAGGATGCCAAATGGCTCAACTCAACGTGAACGGAACTGTGCGTACCTTCGAAGCCGAGGGCGACACGCCCCTGCTTTGGGTGCTGCGCGAGCAGCTTGGTTTGACCGGCTCCAAATACGGCTGCGGCATTGCCCAGTGCGGCTCGTGCACGGTGCACATTGATGGCGTGCCGACCCGATCCTGCGTGCGCCCGGTCTCGACCGTCAGTGCGACTGAAAAAATCATGACCATCGAGGGCCTGTCGCCCAATGGCTCGCACCCGGTGCAAAAAGCCTGGGCGGCGCTGGACGTGCCGCAGTGCGGGTTCTGCCAGAGCGGCATGATCATGGCGACCGTCGCGTTGCTGAAAGAAAAACCGAAACCGACCGATGCCGACATTGATGCGGCCATCACCAACATCTGCCGCTGCGGCACCTACAACCGGATTCGCGCGGCGATCAAGGTTGTGGCCAATGGTGGCGATACCAAAACTGCCGCTTTGGCGATTCAACACGCAGACGGGAGCATCACATGAACACAGCATCCCAATCGAGTACCTTGCCAGCCGGCAAGCCTGTGGCCGGCGTCTCGCGGCGCAATTTCATTGGCGGCTCGGCTGTCGCAGCCGGTGGCCTGGTGGTAGCGTTTCACATCCCGTTCACTGGCGAGGCAGTTGCCCAGACGGCGATGCCGACCGAGGTCAACGCCTGGGTCGTGGTCAAGCCTGACGACAGCATCGTGATTCGCATTGCCCGTTCTGAAATGGGCCAGGGCACGCTCACGGGTCTGGCGCAACTGGTGGCCGAAGAACTCGATGCCAATTGGGCCAAGGTCACCACCGAATACCCCACCCCCGGCCAAAACCTGGCCCGCAACCGCGTTTGGGGCAACTTTGGCACGGGCGGCAGCCAAGGCATTCGCCAATCCAATGAATACGTGCGCAAGGGCGGCGCGGCAGCACGGATGATGCTGATCCAGGCGGCCGCAGAAGAGTGGAAAGTACCTGCCAGCGAGTGCCGCGCTGCCAGCAGCATCGTTTCCCATCCGCCGACTGGCCGCACGGTCAGCTACGGCAAAGTGGCAGACGCCGCTGGCAAATTGACCGCACCGCTGCCTGCCAATGTGGCTCTCAAGGACCCCAAAGACTGGAAATTGGCCGGCAAACGGCTGGCGCGGCTGGACACGGTGGACAAAACCACCGGAGCGCAAATCTACGGCATGGACCTGACTTTGCCCGGCATGCTGAATGCGGCCATCAAGCAAAGCCCGGTGTTTGGCGGCAAGGTCAAGAGCTTCAACGCCGCCGCGATCTCGGGCCGACCCGGCGTGAAAAAAGTTGTCCAGGTCGGCGACAGCACCGTAGCGGTCATTGCTGACACCTGGTGGCGCGCCAAAACCGCGCTGGATGCGTTGCCGATCGAGTGGGACAATGGTGACAACGCCAAAGCCTCCAGCGCCGAATTCACCAAAGTGATGCGTGTGGCGCTTGACGCTCCTGACGGTGTGATGGGCAACCAGAACGGTGATGTCAAAGCCGCACTGGCAAGTGCCGCCAAAAAGATCGAAGCCATCTACAGCTACCCGCACCAGAACCACGCCTGCATGGAAACCATGAACGCCACAGCGCGCTACACACCCGAGCGCTGCGAAGTCTGGACGCCCACCCAAAATGGCGAGGCCGCGCTGGCCGCCACGGCTGACGCCTCGGGCCTGCCACAGTCCAAGTGTGATGTCTTCAAGCTGCATCTGGGAGGTGGGTTCGGGCGGCGCGGCATGACCGATTACGTGCGGCAAGCTGTGGCGCTGGCCAAGGAAATGCCAGGCACGCCCATCAAGCTAATCTGGTCACGCGAAGAAGACATGCTGCAAGGCCGGTTTCACCCCACGTCCCAGTGCAAGATGACCGCCGGCCTCGATGCCCAGGGCAACCTGACGGCGCTTCACATGCGGATCGCGGGGCAATCGATTTTGTCGCAGGTGGCGCCACAAAACATAGTGGGTGGCAAAGACCCGGTGGTGTTTCAAGGCTTGAACCCGCCCAGCCCAGAAGCGCAGTTGACCTACAGCTTCCCCAACCTGTTGATCGACCATGCCATGCGCAACCCGAACGTGCCGGTGGGTTTCTGGCGCGGAGTGAACCTGAACCAGAATGCCATTTACATGGAAAGTTTCATTGACGAGATCGCCTTTGAGACGAAACAGGATGCGCTGGCACTGCGGCGCAAACTGCTGGCCAACATGCCAAAAGCTTTGGCTGTGCTGAATGCTGCGGCCGACAAAGGCGGCTGGGGCAAACCGGCTGCACCCGGCGTGTTTCGCGGCCTGGCGCAAACGCATGGTTTTGGCAGCTACGAGGCAGCCTGCGCGGAGGTGTCGGTGAGCCCTGACGGTGTACTCAAAGTGCACCGCATCGTGGCCGCCACCGACTGCGGCCACGCGGTCAACCCGCAGCAGATCGAAGCCCAGGTTGAAGGCTCGTTCGCCTACGGGCTGTCGGCCATGCTCTATGGCGAATGCACGGTAAAAGACGGCAAGATGGAGCAGGAGAATTTCAGCAGCTACAACGTGGTGCGCATGAACGAAATGCCGGCAGTTGAGACCATCGTCATGCCGTCAGGCGGCTTTTGGGGCGGAGTCGGCGAGCCCACGATTGCCGTTGCCGCGCCGGCCGTGCTCAACGCCATCTTCGCCGCGACGGGCAAGCGCATCCGCGATTTGCCGCTGAAAAACCACAGCCTGAAGCGGGCCTGAAGCGGGCCGGAAAACAGTGCGGGACGCGGCGGGCAGCCAGAGCACTGCGGGTAATTGTCAAGCGTCGGGCTGAATGACGGGCGGATCAGCAGTGTCTGGACTGGCCAGGGCGGGATCGGCAGCATCCGGTTTTGCCTGGCGGTGGCCTTCCTTGTGCAGAATTTCAATGTAGAACTGCTCACCCTTGTCTTTGGCCACAGCGTCCATCAACCCGGTAAGCGAGGCGAAATGCACCACGCTGGCAGTTGCCTCGCTGGCGCCAAACTTGCAGTCAAAATCCCAATAATCCACGCCGTCGGGCAACGGGACGCGTCGCTGGCGTTTGACGTATTTGCGGATTTCATGTTTGCTGGCCTCCAGCACCCGGTCCGGGTGCTTGCCTTCGATACTGAGTTTGAATGTTTTTTTCAAGCGAGCCTTGGTGTGGATTGACTGGACTGCGGCGCAGTCATTGGCGTGGCAATTCACCTGACGCCGGTCGGGTCTTGACAGGGTGGATTATGCGACTTGCGAAGCCTTGAAACAGTGCGACCCCAAGTCGGCAGCCGTTCATGGAAGAACTTGAATACTGAATTCACCATTGACTGGATCGGGGTGCACTTAAACTAACCGCTCTTCGCCTTCCCCATGAATCAGATCCAGAGCTCCAGCGGCATGCCGCGCAACTTGGCAACCTTGCTCGCGAACGGCATGGTCTCGTCACTGGCACAAACAGCGCCTGCTGCGGCAAAAGTCAAACCAATGCGCAGTCGCAATTCAAGTCATCCCAATATGTCAACGCAGAATGAATTTCTCAAAACCCAGGAGCCGCGCCTTTGGTGTGGTGACGGTTGGACCGCCAAGGTCATCAAAAATGAAGATGACGATGGATGGGCCGTGGCGATGATCAAGGACGGCGAACCAGAGCCCGCCCTGATCGGCCCCTGGACGATGGGCCGAGACAAGAAAAACCCGAAACCACTGGACGGCTTTGCTTTCAGCACATTGGTAAAAACCGCCTCGGAGTTCGTGCGGCGCCACGAGCAGCAACTGCACGCATCACTGCACCAGCGCATTGAGGTGACCGCCAGGTCAGCGCGCGTCACCGTGTCGCTGGACATCGTGCCTGATGATGACAACCCCTACGCCGTTCTGAGCGCGCATGACGCCAATGGCGATGAATTGGCGCAAAAGCGGGTTGCGCCGTCCTTCAAACTCAGCCGGGCCAGCGCAGTCGGTTGGGTCGAAAGTGGTTTTGCGTGAAGGTTGTGTCGTTCCAGATCCGTGAATCGGGCCTGGATTTATAGTTTTCGCGGCGCGAAACCGGTATCGGCCGGCCGCCGCGGCAATGTAACGGAGTAGCAATGAATAGTGGTTTACATGAATTTCTTGCGCAGGATCGGGTGATCTGGGGCAAGCCGGCGGCGCAGGCGGTGGTCGAAGAGGCGGACCGGCGCGGTGCCAAGCGCCTTTTCATCGTGACCGGACGCACCTTGAATCGCCAGACCGACGTGGTGACCAAAATCCGGCACACTTTGGGCAGCCGCTGTGTCGGCACATTTGACGAATGTCGCGAACACACGCCGCGCGAGAGCGTGATGGCCGCCGCTGATGCAGCGCGTGCCGCAGCGCCCGACTTGATTGTCTCGGTCGGGGGCGGCACGGTGATCGACACGGTCAAGGTGATGCTGATCGCGCTGGCACATGACTTGACGCGGCCCGGGCAGCTTGGCGACTTTCATGTTCGGATGAACCCGGACGGCAGTCGCCACGCGCCCGTGATCAAGCCTTTGCCGTATCGCCAGATCGCCGTCTCCACCACACTGAGCGCCGCCGAATTCTCCAATTTCGGCGGTTGCGTGGACACGCAACGCAAGGTCAAGGACGGCTACTTGGGCCGCGAAATTGGTCCGGCCACGGTGATTCTGGACGCCGAAGCCACGCTGCCCACGCCCGCGTGGTTGTGGCACTCCACGGGCATTCGCGCAGTTGATCACGCGATTGAAGGCATTTGTTCGATTGCGCCGTCGCCATTGATTGAAGCCGCAGCGGTGCAGGCGCTCAAGCTGCTCTCGAGCGCCATGCCGCGCGTGAAGGCAGACCCGAATGACCTGCAAGCCCGGCTGGAATGCCTGCAGGGGGCCTGGCTAGCCGGCATGGGGATTTTGCGCGTGCCATACGGCGCAAGCCACGGACTGGGCCATTCGCTGGGCTCCGTCACCGGCATGAGCCATGGTCACACGTCCTGCGTGATGCTGCCCCACGTGATGCGCTACAACCTGGAGGCCACACGTGCCCAGCAGGGTCGCATCGCTGCAGCGATGGCACGGGCGGATGGCGACGCGGCCGCCGCTGTGTCGGCGTTGATCGCGTCTCTGGAACTGCCCTCGCGCTTGTCGCAGTTGAAGGTGACACGCGGGCAATTCGGCCAAATTGCACAGGGTGCCAAGGACAACCTTTGGGTGCGCACCAACCCCCGGCCAATTACCACGACCGGCCAGTTGACAGAATTGCTCGATATGGCCTGGTAACTCCGTTTTCAACGCACCGACACCACCAGCCAGGCCCTGGGTGCTGGCGCGACGCACGCCTGGGCGCAGGTGTACTTGCCGGGCACCGGCTGGATACCCTTTGATCCGACCAACAACCTGATTGGTGGCACTGACTTGATCCGCGTTGGCGTGGCGCGTGACGCCACTCTGGCCTCACCGGTCAGCGGTTCGTGGTATGGCTATGGCGGCGACTGTTTGGGGATGTTTGTCGATGTGCAAGTGCACCAACGGGCTTAGAACGCTCCCAACTTTGCCCAAAGGTTCACAGCCTGCTGCGTGGGCCGCCCCCGCAGCTTTGACTGCTGCAAAATCGAGGCGGCTCAGCGGGGTTCCACCGCAGCCGTTTGCGAACCCGACCTGGCACTGAATGCGGTTGACACAGCCAGTTGGGGCCAGCTTCCAGGGTAAAGCTGCTCCAGCGCGTCGCGTGCCGCCGCCCGCAAAAGGGGGCGCACTGCGTCAACCATGCGCTCAAAGTCACCGTCATTTTTGAAGTGGCTGCTACGGCTTTGCCAAAGCGCTGCCAAGGCCAATTGACGGGGTTTCAGTGCCGCAGTGACGACGGTGCGCCAGTGGGCTGGCGCCTCGCCCTGTGACCATTGACCGCGACCTCGCCCGAAATGGGCTACCGCCAGGTAACGCAACAGGGCCGATTCAACCAGCGGGGTCATTGCCTCGGCGCTCCACCCGACCCAAGCCGGCCCACCACCCCGCACCACATTGATGCCACGAGCCAGCCCCGCCGCGCCCAAAGCGCCCAGCAGCCCACCGGCAAGCAGCCCACCGCCCATCGTCAGACCGCCTGTGAGAATGTCCGCTTTCAGGCCCGCCAGTGCACCGCTGAGCATGCCGCCGACGATCGCTGCCCTGCCCTCATCAACCCGCGACTGCACCTCAAACTGCGTGGTCACGCGGGCCAGAATTTCGCCTTGCGCTTTTCCCTGCAAACCGTGCAGCGAGATCAACTCAGCCGTGCCAGTGCAGACCTCGGTGTTTAAAAGGTCGGCCAGCAAGTGTTGCGCCTGCATTGGAGCGTCATCGTCGCTGGGCTTGCCGCCCCACCACGGGCCGAGCGTGAACCCCAGGCGCTTGACGGCTGCGCCCAATCCAGCGCCCCCTTCCACTTCAACCCGCGATGTCGCAGTTCGCGCCAGGCTTTGTGCCAGCGCAGCCATCGAACGCTCGAAGGTGTCAAGCCGAAGCCGCTCCCACTGCCCGCACAGGCGATCCATGCCGTCCTGCTTTGAAGCTGGCAGGGCCACCGCAACGGTCCTCAACAGATGGCCCTCTTGCACCCAGCAACGGGCAAAAGCATCCATCGGCAGAATGTCGACCAGGTGATGGCGACCAGAAAGGTGACGCCGCCAGCGCGCAAGGTCCGCCGCCTCTTCGGCTTCGGGCCTGGGCGCACCGAGCTGGTTTAACAACACGACCACGGGCTTTCCGACCCAATCCAGCAAGTCCATTTCAGGCGCAACGTAGCCAGCCGCCTCAGGCGACTCGGCTGCATTGACCAGGTAAAGCACGACGTCCGCATGATCACGCACATGGCGCAACGCCTGCTGGCTTGCCCAAAACGGACGGTCACGCCAACGGTCCCACACCTCGCTCAGAAACCAGCCTATCGGGTTGCGTTGGCCGCGCAGCCGCCGCGCCAGGCGCACGCTGTCGCCGAAGCCGGGGGTATCCCACAGGCGCAGTTCGTCACCCGCGTCAGAACGCAGCAGCAGGTGATCTTCGGCAAACTCGGTCACATGCGGTGCATCGCGCACTTCACCCACATCGCGCTGGAGCAGCGTGCGCGCCAGCGTTGTTTTGCCAGCGTTGGTGTGGGACACCAGGCTGATGGCTATGGTGGCCGATGTCGTCATGCGGCTAATGCCTGCTTCAGTGCGGCATCTGCCACAGCGGGGTCCCACTGCGCGCTGTCAAGCGACAAAAACCCGACACCGTTTGAATCTGCCAACTGTTTCCAGGCGCTGCGCCGCTCAACCAGACGCGACGGCAAGGCGCCAAAACGGCGAACAAAGTCCGACTCGTCACCAAACAACACCAACGCAACGTCTGGGGCGGCTTTGCGCAAGGCCTGAAGGAAGCGGCCATGGGATTGCGCCTCAGGCGTTGCCCCAAGCGCCACCCAGGCCAGTTGCATCGCGGCGGTCGAGGCGCGTCCGGCCTGTTCTTCGTCGCCCAGGCGGGTGACGTCGCCCAAAGTGATTTGCACATCGTCGCCGAACTCCCGCGCCAGCAAGTTGCGCAGGGCCAGCAAGCCCTTGGCATCGGGCGCTGCAGCGTGCGCAAAGACAATCACTGCTGCAGGCCCACTGCGCCGCTTACGCAAAAGCTGCTGAAAATATGCGTCTTGCAGCGGCAGCTCAATGTGCCTGGCGCGCCAGACTGACTGCACTGCCGCCGAAATGGTCAAAAGGCATCGCGGCACGATGACCAGCAACCCCAATAGGGTCGCGTAAAGATGAATCCAGGGTGCCGCGCTGGACGTGGCTTGCGGGAACGCTGGCGTGAGGCGCATGGCCTCGATGGCGGCAAGGTCCGGCACCTGGATGCCGCTCAGAGCCGAAGCCGGGGCCAGCAATGCAGACAAGGTGCGTTGTACCGTTGCAGCATCGAGAAAAGTGCTTTGCCAGCCAGCACGAAAATCAAACACCAGCCCGCGCGCATACATGCCAAGCACCAGTCCCGCTGCAAGGGCCGCCGCTGCCACATGCAGCAACGATGCCGCCCGTGACGTGGCAGCAGGCTTCGCCAACGGCAACCATTGCCGCGTGGCTTCGGCGATCGGCCCCTTGTCTGGGTCACGCCGCCACCAGACCAAAAGCGCCCGGCGCAGCAGCCCCGTGTCGGCGCTATCGGACTTCACCATCGATACCAGCAAACCCATGTAAACGACGATGTTCCAGGCAATCACGGCCCAAACTGATGGTGCCAGAATGTCGATGATGGTTTTGCCTGCCAGCAGATCAGTGCCAAGCCCGACCAGCAAACCAATCAGCGCAGCCAGCAGCCACCAATGCCAGCGCCAGCCAGATCGCGCAAGCCAGCGTGTGGCCTGGCGTTCACGCGGCTCGATGCGTTGCAACGCATGATGGGCCCGCTCAGCGAGAAACCGCTGAGGTGCAGCGCCTGCTGGAGCCGTTTGCGCGGCAAGGCGGCTCGCCCAAGCGCCGTCTTCAGCGGTCCATAAAGGGCTGTCTTTGGCACTGTCAAAAGCGCGGACCAGCAGCAGGCGGCGGGCCGTAAGTTCGTCCATCAGTTATTTCTCTGGTGCAAGCTGTGACGACGATTCTGCACGGGGGGGCTGCATGCCGTCGGCAAACGGGTCGGCGGCATCACGCAGCAGGGTGGCCTCCGCCACGACGAAGGCGCGGCCACGGATGCTCGGAATCACCGTGCCTGCCGCACCCCAGCGGTAATGCGCCGTAAATCGGCCGCCAACGATGCTTTCCTGCACCCAGATGGTGCCAGGCTGGAGTTTCTTGTCGGCAGCCAGGCAGGCAAGCTTGGCGCTGGTGCCCGTTCCGCAGGGCGAACGGTCGTACGCGCCGCCCGGACACAGGACAAAGTTGCGGCTGTGCGCGCTGGTATCCAGAGGCGGGCCAAAGAACTCCACGTGATCGATCTTGGCGCCCCCCTGCCCACGGATTCCAGCGCGTTCCAGCGCCTGTGCGACCGCGATAGCCGCGCGGGTCAAGCCGGGGATCGAGCCCGCAGTCAGGGCCAGTGGCGCAGATGCCACCAGAAAAAACCAGTTCCCGCCCCAGGCGACATCGCCCGCCACCACACCCAAGCCCTCCACCTCGACCTGCACATCTTTGCGGTAGCGGTAACTGGGAACGTTTTCAACCTCAACTTCGTTGCGGCTCAACAGTTCAACCGCCACTTCTCCAACCGGTGTTTCAAACCTGTGCTTGCCCACACCGATCCGGCCCATGTGCGCCAGCGTCACGGCAGCGCCGATGGTGCCATGGCCACACATGCCAAGGTAGCCGACATTGTTGAAGAAAATCAGGCCTGCAGCGCAAGCAGAATTTGAAGGCTCGCACAGCAGCGCACCCACTATCGCTTCATGGCCACGGGGCTCATTGACTGCAAAACTTCGGCAGGCGTCAAATTCATTGGCGAAGCGAAGCACCCGGTCTGCCAGCGGGCCATTGCCTAGTGTCGGACCGCCCTCGATGATCATTCGGGTGGGTTCGCCTTCGGTATGGGAATCGATCACGCGCATCTTTAAAACCTTATTGAAACCGCTGCAGTTCAAACCGGCCGGTGATACCGGGGCGCCGTGCCAAAGTGTGCCGCCACTGAGGGCAGCTAAATTGCGCGCGGGCGCTGCACATTGGCTGAACCATCAAAATAAACTAACCTGCAGGTTAATTTATTCCGAAAACTACGTGAAAATCACCAAATTTATGACTAAATTGGGCTCTAGCTCCCGAATATTATAGTTACATTGCTATTTATATTATAGCTAAATAAATTGCGTTGTGGAGATTCCGAATTCGAGAACGACCCCATCATAATGAGCCAATGGACCGACGAGGATTCTTGTGGGGTGCAGGCAGCGCAGCGGTGATCACCGCCACGGGTCGTTTGGCTGCAGCGACGATTCGCCATAACCCGTTCTCGCTGGGTGTGGCTTCGGGTTCACCGTCAACCGATGGCATGGTGCTGTGGACGCGGCTGATGGCGTCTGCGGGCGGCGAGCCGCTGCCCGAATTGCCGATTGAAGTCCGTTGGGAACTGGCTGCAGACCCGAATTTCAGACGCATCGTTCATAGCGGCACCGCGCTGGCCTTGCCGGCTTTCGCGCACACCGTGCACCTGGAGGTTGAAGGCCTGTCAATTGAAGGCCTGTCTTTGGGCCCGCGCAGCGACGCCAGCCCGCACTTCTGGTACCGCTTCATGCTGGGTGATGCACAAAGCGCCGTGGGCCGCACCCGCCTGTTGCCTGCGCGCGATAGCCAGACCCAGCTCACGCTGGCACTGGCCTCGTGTCAAAACTATGAACATGGGTACTTCAGTGCCTACCAGCACATGGCCCGGGAGGCGCTGGACTGCGTGCTGTTCGTTGGCGACTACATCTATGAATACGGCATAACGCCCAACCGCACGCGCCAGCACAACAGCCCCACTTGCAAGACCTTGGGCGACTACCGGGCGCGCTATGCGCTGTACAAGTCTGATCCTGACCTGCAAGCCGCCCACGCCGCATTTCCCTGGATCGTCACCTGGGATGACCACGAGGTGGAAAACGACTACGCCAATGACCGCGCCGCGTCAGGTCGAGGTGCAGAATTTATGGAGAAACGGGCCGCTGCGTACCGCGCCTATTGGGAGCACCAGCCGCTGCGCCAAGCCCAGTTGCCGCAGGGCCCTGAAGCGCAAATGTTCCGCCGTTACGGCTGGGGGCAAACCGCCAACTTGCACGTGCTGGATGCGCGCCAGTACCGCGACCACCAAGTGTGTACGCCACCCGACCAGGGCGGTTCGCGCACGGTTTTCGACAAGACCTGCCCACAGCGGCTGGGCCTGCCGTCCAGCCTGCTGGGCGCGCGCCAGGAGCGCTGGCTTGAGCAGGGCCTGCAGCAAGGCACGGCCAGCTTTGAGATCATTGGGCAGCAGTCCATCATGGCGCAAATGCGCATGCCCGCGACACGCTCGCCCGAGGCGCAACCCGGCGACGCATTGTGGAACGACAGTTGGGACGGCTACCCGATCGCGCGAAAGCGGGCGCTGGACGTCTGGGCGCAGAAGAAAAATGTGCTGAGCCTGGGTGGCGACGTTCATGCTACCTACGTCAGTGATCTGGTGGCCAATTTCGATGAGCCCAGTTCAAAGGTGCTGGCCTCAGAGATTGTCGGCACCTCGATCAGCAGCCCAAGCTGGTCACAAGCCGCCACGGAGCGCATCATGGGTTACAACCCGCACATCAAGTTTGGCAAGAGCGACCAGCGCGGCTACACCGTGCTGGAGGTACAGGGCGGTCGCGCAACGGCGCATTTAAGGGTGATCGACAATGCCCGGCAGCGCGACACCACCCTGGCCACCGCGGCCAGTTTCGTGGTCGAGCGCGGGCGACCTGGCGCCCAACGGGCCTGAAAGCAGCAGCGCAACGACCGCGCCGCTGCGGCCCCAGGGCCAACTCTTCAACTCTTCAATCCTCAAACCGCAACGCAGAATACGGCGCGGCGTCTACGAACGGCTTTTTCCCTTCCAGCAGGTCGGCCAGCAAGCGCCCAC